>JAJTHO010000087.1 GCA_021297975.1 Alphaproteobacteria bacterium | reverse complement strand
TCCCAGCTCATCACCCTTGCAACCATCGGTACGCTCTGGGCGGCAAGCTCCAGCGTGCAAGCGCTGCGCGAAGGTATCCACCTTGCGGTTGAGGAGCCGCGCCCGCAGACATACTGGCTGCGCCGCCTGCTGAGCGTTGGCACGATTCTCGCCGTAACGCTCTTGGTTATCAGCCTTTCTGTTGCGCTGATTGTCTGGCTTTCACTGACCGAATGGCTCAGCCGCACTGTGCCGATTTCAACCAAGTGGCTAAGCGTTGGTTTCCTGCCAAAACTGGTCATTTTTCTTGCGCTGGTTATGGGTATCAGCGTTCTTTATATCCGGCTGACCCATCAACCGTTTCGCCTGCAAAGCGTCCTGCCCGGCGCCGTGCTGACAACGCTTTCTTGGTTTGCGCTCGTGGCGGGGTTTTCGTGGTATTTGCGTGAATTTGCAAGCGTCAGCGTTTTGTATGGCAGCTTAGGCGGGGTGATTGCGCTACTGCTCATGTTGTATTACGGCGCGGCGGCGTTATTATACGGCGCGGCGCTGAATCATTGCCTGCAAAAACCAACCGAACACTAACCAGAAATTTACCTCTTTGGTCGATGACTCTTTCCATGCCCCCTATCCGCCCACTTCTTCGCCGCGTGCGGCAATACCTTGGCCTCGCGCCTAAAAGCGCCGCCCTGTACCCGGCGGATTTTACCGACACGGAAATTGCCCTGTGCGAACGGATGCGCCGCGCAACGCTCACTTCGCCCGAACGGATGATAAGCCTGTATTACGCCGTCCGGTATGTGCTGGATAACGCCATTCCCGGTGCGTTTGTGGAATGCGGGGTCTATAAAGGCGGCTCGGTGATGATGATGATTGAGGCGCTTAAAGAACGCGGCGCAGAGCGGCCTTTATATCTCTATGACACCTATGAAGGGATGCCCGCCCCCGGTGAGCACGATGTGAAATTTGACGGCCGGTCGGTTGCGGAAAAGTTTAACGCGCTGAAGATTTCCGAGACCAGCTCGCACTGGATTAACGATGGATTAGAAGAGGTGCGCGGCAATGTACTGGGCACGGGCTATCCAGAACACCTGTGCCATTTTATCAAAGGCATGGTTGAGGAGACGATTCCCGCAACGATTCCCGAACAAATTGCCCTGCTGCGCCTCGATACTGATTTTTATGAATCAACCCGGCATGAGCTAACCCATCTCTATCCGCGACTAAGCCCCGGCGGCATCCTGATTATTGACGATTACGGCAATTTTTTGGGCGCGCGCAAAGCAGTGGATGAGTATTTCGCCGCCCAGCCGCATAAGCCGCTGCTCCAGCGCATTGACACAACCGGGCGGCTGGTCATCAAGACGGCTGCGATTTAATACTGGAAATCCGCAACAGCTGCGTTATTGATGGGCAAAAGAG
Source organism: Alphaproteobacteria bacterium (assembly GCA_021297975.1). Lineage (GTDB taxonomy): Bacteria > Pseudomonadota > Alphaproteobacteria > JAJTHO01 > JAJTHO01 > JAJTHO01. The sequence continues at coordinate 11,439 of JAJTHO010000087.1, read as the reverse complement.
TATTTGTGCCATGTCTTCTATCTCCATCAAAGTTCCCGCACTCGGCGAATCTGTTACCGAGGCAACCGTCGCCAAATGGCTGAAACAGCCGGGCGATGCGGTTAAGGTTGACGAGCCGCTGGTTGAGCTTGAGACCGATAAAGTCACTCAGGAAGTCTATGCCCCCGCGGCGGGCGTTTTATCCGAAGTGCTGGTAAAGCAAGGGCAAAGCGTGCCGATTGGCGCGGTGCTCGGCTCTATTGCTGAGGGCGCGGCGGCTGCGGCCAGCGCCAAGCCGGTTGCGAACGATACGGCGGCAAAACCTGCCCCTGTGGCTGCTCCTGCTGCTGCCCCCAGCGCCCCCGTCATGATGCCGTCGGCAGCGAAACTGGCAGCAGAGCAAAACATTAATCCCGCCAGCCTCAGCGGCACGGGTAAAGATGGCCGGATTTTAAAAGAAGACGTGCAGCGCGGCGCGAGTGCGCCCGCCGTTGCCCCTGCCCCGGTATCCTCATATTCCGCCTCCACGGCCAGTGGCAGCAGGGAAGAGCGGGTGAAAATGTCGCGCCTGCGCTCGCGCATTGCGGAGCGTTTGAAAGAAGCGCAAAACACCGCCGCCATCCTGACCACGTTTAACGAAATCGACATGGGCGCGGTGATGGAACTGCGCGCTAAATATAAAGATGAGTTTGAAAAGCGCCACGGCGTGAAACTGGGCTTTATGGGCTTTTTCGCGAAAGCTGCGATTCAGGCGTTGCAGGAAATTCCAGCGGTCAACGCGGAAATCAGCGGCGATGAGATTATCTACAAAAACCACTACGACATTGGCGTTGCCGTGGGCACAGACGCGGGTCTTGTTGTGCCGGTGCTGCGCGATGCAGACACGCTGTCGGTTGCGGGGATTGAAAAGGGCATTGCCGATCTCGCCACCAAAGCCCGCACGGGCAAGCTCGGCATTGCCGACATGCAGGGCGGCACGTTTACGATTACCAACGGCGGGATTTACGGCTCCTTGATGTCCACCCCCATCATCAACCCGCCGCAATCGGGCATTTTGGGGCTGCACAAAATTCAAGACCGCCCCATGGCCGTTAAAGGCGCGGTGGTCGTGCGCCCGATGATGTATGTTGCGCTGTCCTATGACCACCGGATTATTGACGGCAAAGAGGCGGTGACGTTCCTTGTGCGCGTGAAAGAGGCGATGGAAGATCCGGGTCGGTTGCTCTTGGCTGTTTAACAACCAAACGCCTCTCATCCCGCCTGAATGTGTAGTTGCACGCCTTCTTTTTGTTGCAGGGTGTAGAGTACGGCAAACAGATTTTTTGCGGTGGGGTTCCCCGAAGGACTAAACATCCGCAGCAGGCTTTTTGACGGCGTTTTTATAAGCAGCGCCAGCCCCTCAAAACCGATGGTTGCATTGATATAATCACGAAGGAGCACCTTACCCGTTTCGGTATCACCCGCGAGTAAACTCTCTATACCCTCTACTAAAAGTCCTTGACGAAAGCCTGCATCGCGCAGGGCGCGTGCCTGAATTGTTGCTTTGAAATCTCGTGTTAGTGCCATTTTATTTCTCTACTTCTACTTTCTAACTTCTACTTTCTAACTTCTACTTTCTAACTTCTAACTTCTACTTTCTAACTTCTAACTTCTAGTTTCTGATTTCTATTTCTGGTTTAAATCTTCTTTTTCCGCTTTTTATAATCCAACCAACGTTCTTTTGCCTTGGCTATATCCTGTTGCTGGCGCTTTTTAGTGCCGCCACCCAGCAAAATAACCAACGTTTCACCATCCTGCCCCAGATAGACGCGAAACCCTGCCCCCCAATCTATCCGGCATTCCAAGACTCCGTTGCCGACACCCTTCACTTGAGAAAAGTTCCCCTGCCCGATGCGGGTAACATAGGTATTTATCTTCAGCGCAGCGACGGTATCCAGCGCATCAAACCAGATTGCGAACGGGCTACTCCCATTGCTGTCGACGTACTCTTTTATCTCAATCATAAAAGTACCATATATGTTACTATTTGTCAAGTCAACCCGCTTCCTGTATTTTTAGGTATTGCGCAGTACGCACCCGTTTGCTTTGTAGGAGCCGTGACCACACTGCTTATCGAACTGTTAACCGAAGAAATGCCCAGCGCGTTGCAGCGCGAGGCCGCCGCGCAATGGGAAAAGCTCTGGCGCGAGGCTTTCGCAGCGCGGCAACTTACGTTTGATGCGCTGACGGTGCAGCACACACCCCGGCGCTTGGTGCTTAGCGTCTCGAACCTGCCCGCACTGCAGCCCGAACTGATTGAGGAAAAGCGGGGGCCTAAAGTCGGCGCACCGCAAGCGGCGCTGGACGGCTTTTTGAAAGCCAACGGCATTACCTTAGCGCAATGCGAACAGCGCAGCATCGATAAGGGCACGTTTTATTTTTATGAGGCGCGGAAAGCCGCGCAGCCGCTGGCCGACGTGGTGCGTGAGGTGCTGAACACGGCAATCCCCAAAGTCACCTGGGCAAAATCAATGCATTGGGCAGACCACCAGTTTTTCTGGGGTCGCCCGCTGCGCGGGATTTTAGTGCTGCAGGGCGGCGCGGCGCTAAGCGGCAGTTTCAGCCACAACGGCTTTACCCTGCCCTATGCCAGCGGCACGGTGGGCGCACGGCAACACGGCTCGCCGGCGCTTGCCCTGCCCTATGCGGCGGCTCTGGAACAACAGGGGATTATCCTCGACCAGACCCAGCGGGAACAAGCGATTATTGAGCAAGGCAACGCGCTGGCGGCTGCCCGCGGCCTCAGCGCCGAATGGCACAAAGGCTTGCTGGCGGAGGTGGTGGGGCTGGTGGAAACGCCCGCCGTGCTGCTGGGCACGATTGATGCGCCGTTTATGGAATTGCCGCCGGAGCTGCTGATTTCCGTGATGCGCACGCACCAGAAGTATTTCCCGCTGCGGGATAAAAACGGGGCGCTGGCACCGCATTTTCTTGTTGCGGCGAACAACCAGAACCCGAACAGCCATGCCGCCATTATTGCTGGGAATGAGCGCGTCCTCCGCGCCCGCTTCAGCGATGCGCGGTTTTATTGGGATACGGATAGAAAACAGCCGCTGGCAGATTTTCTGGTGTTCTTACAGAAAACCACCTTCCATGAAAAGCTCGGCAGTGTGGCGGATAAGGCTGAGCGGATGGCCGCACTGGCCTCAATTCTCTTCCCCAATTTAGAGGGCGTTGTTGAGGCCGCCCGCCTTGCCAAAGCGGATTTGGCCAGCGGCGCGGTGCGCGAATTCCCGGAACTCCAAGGTATTATGGGCGGGTATTATTATGCCGCGCAGCATGGAAAAAGTGGCATTCATACTAAAATAGCCGCCGCGATACGCGATCATTACCACCCCATTGGCGCACAGACCGATTGCCCGAAAGATGCCCTATCCACCGCCGTATCGCTGGTGGATAAGATTGATTCCTTGTTCTGGTTGCTCGCCGCCGGAGAAAAACCCACGGGCAGCCGGGATCCGCTGGGGCTGCGCCGTCTAGCGCTGGCTATAATTCGGCTTATGATTGAACCCGATACAGATCCAATTTTAGAACTAAGCTTCCCAGATGCATGGTACAAATCAGCGGCAACCGCGCCAGAATTACTCAAAAAATTAGGCGCGAACGCCGACTCGATTGCCGCACAGGCAACTGATTTGATGTTTGATCGTCTGGATGCATACCTAAAAGAAAAAATAGGTACCTCGAACGCTTTATGGTTAGTCGCTAACAACGGTGATAAGAATTTTAGCAGGAAATCTTATGTTAAAACACAAGTTCACCATCAACAGCTCAACAAACCTGAAGCAGTAACACTGCGCGCGAACTTTAAACGCATTGATGCAATTCTTACAACCGCCGAACAGACTGAAAATTTTCAATTCGGCGCTGTTGATCCTGATCTTTTCGTCAATCCCAATGTTGAGGGTGTGCTATACGATGCAGCAAAAGATGTAAACAATAACGCACAATTTAACAGCAAAGATGATATCATGGTAATTGTTCAGAAATATTATAATGCAGGGCGTTTGAGTGAGCCTCTGAGCAATTTTTTTGATAAAGTCTTGGTTAATCATGAAGTGCCCGCAACAAGGCAAAACCGCCTGAATCTCTTGAATTACGTGCGCACCGTGTTAAACAGTGTTCTCGATTTTAAGCAGCTTGAAGGTTAAATTAGCTATGACACAGTGGGTCTATCGTTTTGGAAATGGCAGCGCCGACGGCAAAGCGGCCATGCGTGATTTGCTCGGCGGTAAGGGCGCAAACCTCGCGGAGATGAGCAATCTCGGCCTGCCCGTGCCCCCCGGCTTCACCATCAGCACCGACGTGTGCCGCTATTACTATGCCAACAGCAAAAGCTACCCGAATGACCTGAAACAACAGGTAGCCGCCAGCATTGCCGGGATTGAAAAGGTTATCGGCTGCGGCTTTGGCGATGCGAAAAACCCGCTGCTCGTCTCCGTGCGTTCGGGCGCGAAGGATTCCATGCCGGGGATGATGGACACGGTGCTCAATCTTGGCCTGAATGACCAAACGGTACAGGGCTTGGCGGAAACCAGCCAAAACCCGCGCTTTGCCTTTGATTCCTATCGCCGCTTTATCCAGATGTATTCCAACGTGGTGCTGAATATCGATCACCACCATTTTGAAGAAATTCTGGAGCACCACAAACACAAAAACCGCTACAATCTGGATACGGATTTGAACGCAGGCGATTGGCAGCAGATTGTTGAGCAATATAAAGCCAAAGTGCAGCAAACCCTCGGCAAGCCCTTCCCCCAAGACCCGCAGGAACAGCTGTGGAACGCCATCGAGGCCGTGTTCGCCAGCTGGATGAACCAGCGGGCGATTGTCTACCGCCAACTGCATAACATCAGCGCCGAAGGCGGCACCGCTGTGAACATCCAAGCCATGGTGTTCGGCAACCGGGGCGACGATTGCGCAACGGGCGTTGCCTTTACCCGCAATCCCTCCACCGGCGCGAAAGAGCTGTACGGCGAGTTCCTGATAAACGCGCAGGGCGAGGATGTAGTGGCCGGTATCCGCACGCCCCAGCCCATGTCGCGCATCGCGGCGGAAGCCTCAAAATCCAAGCTGCCCAGCATGGAAGAAGCCCTGCCTGAGGTGTTTGAACAGTTCATGACCGTTGCCACCAAACTCGAAACCCATTTCCGCGATATGCAGGATATTGAGTTCACGGTGCAGCACCGCAAACTGTGGATGCTGCAAACCCGGAACGGCAAGCGCACCACGGCAGCGGCGCTGAAAATCGCGATAAACCTCGCCGAAGAAGGCCTTATCAGCCAAGAAGAATCGGTGCAGCGTATTGCCCCCGCCTCCCTCGACCAGCTTTTGCACCCCTCCCTAGACCCCAAGGCCAAGCGCGACCGCCTGACCAAGGGTCTGCCCGCCAGCCCCGGGGCTGCCAGCGGCCTGATTGTGTTTGATGCCGATGCCGCCGCCGATATGGCGAAAAAAGGCCAAGCCGTCATCCTTTGCCGCGCCGAAACAAGCCCCGAAGATATTCACGGCATGCACGCCGCCAAAGGCATTCTCACCAGCCGTGGCGGCATGACCAGCCACGCCGCCGTGGTTGCCCGCGGCATGGGGCGTCCGTGCGTTGTTGGCGCACAGGAAATCAAAATCGACGTTACAGCCGGTACGATGACAATTAACGGCAAAGTCCTGCGCGCAACGGATAAAATCACGCTCGACGGCGCAACCGGGGAAGTCTTCTTCGGCGAAGTCGCCACCATTGAGCCGCAACTCTCCGGCGATTTCGCGAAACTGATGGAATGGGCAGACCGCACCCGCACGCTAAAAGTCTTCACCAACGCCGAAACGCCGCATGATGCCCGCGTTGCCAAACAATTCGGCGCCGAAGGCATCGGCCTCTGCCGCACCGAGCACATGTTCTTTCATGAAGAGCGCATCTTGGCCGTGCGGATGATGATTTTCGCCCGTGAGGAAGCCCAGCGCAAGGCCGCGCTGGCGCTGCTGCTCCCCATGCAGCGCGACGATTTCGCTGAGCTGTTCCGCATCATGGGCGCGGATCCGGTGATGATTCGCCTGCTGGATCCGCCGCTGCATGAATTCCTGCCCCCATCTGATGTTGAGCTGGAAACCGTCGCTAAGGCCTGCGCGATTAGCGTGACGGAAGCCCGCAACCGGGCGCATGAGCTGCACGAGGTTAACCCGATGCTCGGCCATCGCGGCTGCCGCCTTGGCATCACCTATCCCGAAATTTACACCATGCAGGTGCGGGCGATTTTTGAGGCGCAGCTTAAGGTTCAGGCGGAGACCGGCAAAGCCGTTGTGCCGCAGATTATGGTGCCGCTGATTAACGGCAAGCCGGAAATGGTGCTCCTCGAGACAATGATACACGACGTCGCCGCCGCCGTGCGGGCTGAGCATAACGGCGCCGCGTTTGAGTATGTCATCGGCACGATGATTGAGCTGCCGCGTGCGGCGCTCCGCGCCGGGGATATCGCGCCCCACGCCGATTTCTTCAGCTTTGGCACCAATGATTTAACGCAAACAACCATGGGCTTATCGCGGGACGATGCGGCGAATTTCCTGGGGCAGTATCAGCACAAGGGGCTGATTGAATCAGACCCGTTCGTCACGCTGGATATTGAGGGCGTGGGCGAGTTGCTGCGTATCGCCACGGAACGTGGCCGCGCCGTGAAACCCGGCCTTAAAATCGGCATTTGCGGTGAACACGGCGGCGATCCGGCCTCCATTCAGTTCTGTCAGGATATTGGCATGGATTATGTCAGCTGTTCGCCGTATCGCGTGCCGATTGCCCGCTTAGCTGCGGCGCAAGCAGCGCTCAAGGGCGGGAAGGCAGCAGCGAAGGGTAAGAAGGCGGCTTAAAAGCAACCTGCATGACGAAGTAGTTATAGAGCGCCAGCCTGCTGGCGCAGCGCTCCCGCCGGCGGCGAAGCCGCCTGGGGGCGGGCGGGAGCGCTCTCTTTTTTTGGCTCCAACCAGAAAACGGCGCGCCAGAAAATCCCCATAAAAAAAGGCGTCCGGCACTAAGCCAGACGCCCTTTTTAAAACCAAACAGCTTACGCCGCTTTTAACACTGCAACCGCGGCCACAATCTTTGCTGCGCCGTCGGCGAGGTTATCGCCGCTGATAATCGGCAAGCCGGATTCGGCCAGGATTTTCTTGCCCAAATCGACGTTCGTGCCCTCTAAACGCACCACCAGCGGCACGCTCAGCTTCACTTCCTTCGCCGCCGCAATAATGCCCTCGGCGATAATATCACAGCGCATGATGCCGCCGAAGATATTCACAAAGATACCTTTCACATTAGTATCGGCCAGAATGATTTTAAACGCCGCTGTGACGCGCTCTTTCGTTGCGCCGCCGCCCACATCAAGGAAGTTTGCCGGGGTGCCGCCGTAGAGCTGAATAATATCCATGGTGGCCATCGCCAGACCCGCACCGTTCACCATACAGCCGATATTGCCGGACAGTTTCACATAGTTCAGGCTGTGCTCGGCTGCTTCCAGCTCGGACGCTTCTTCTTCTGATTTGTCGCGCAGCGCCTCAATGGCCGGATGACGGAACAGCGCGTTGTCATCAAAGCCCACTTTCGCATCGAGCGGGAGCAGCTTGCCGTCCCCGGTGACAATCAGCGGGTTAATCTCCAACATCGCCATGTCGGATTCCAAAAACGCTTTGTAGAGGCCAGCGAGCAGCTTCACCGCCTGACCAACCAGTTTATCTTTCAGACCCAAGATTTCCGCGAGTTTGCGGCCATGATAGGCCTGCACGCCCTGCACGGGATCAATCGAAAACGCGACGATTTTTTCCGGGTGTGACGCTGCCACTTCCTCAATATCCATGCCGCCTTCGGTGGAGGCGACCACGTTCACCCGGCTGTTGCCGCGATCAACGAGCAAGGATAGATACAGTTCGCGCTTGATGTCCGCGCCTTCCTCAATATACACGCGCTGCACTTTTTTGCCTTCCGCGCCGGTCTGGTGCGTGACGAGCTGCATGCCGAAGATGTCGTTAAACTTTGCCTTTACATCGGCAACGGATTTCACAACCTTAACGCCGCCGCCCTTGCCGCGTCCGCCTGCGTGAATCTGTGCCTTCACAACCCACACGGGCCCGCCGAGCTTATTCGCCGCATCTTCGGCTTCTTTTTCGGTATACGCCACAAAGCCGGTGGGGACGGGAACGCCGAAAGATTTCAGAATGTCTTTGGCCTGGTGTTCGTGGATGTTCATGCTATCGCCTCTTGTAGGGCAGGGATTAGCGGACAGCGGCAGGGTTGTCACCCTTTTTCTGCGCAGCCGCCGTATCAAAACCGCGCTGGATTTGCACGATGCTTACAGCAAAGATAAGACCAACCATAGCAACCAGTAGCACCAGCACTGCCCGGTTTTTGCGCTTTAGTCGCTGCATTGGCGCACTGTTGTTCATAGACTAAACCCCGCCGAGATGCCGTAACCACAAAAAATAAGAAACAGATACAGAATGGAAATCCCAAACGCCTGCTTGGCGCTTTTATCGGAAAAATCACAGCGGAAAATGTTGGTCACCGCCGCCATAAACACCGCGCCCAAAACCAGCGCCCACACAGCATACGCAATCCCCACATACCCTAAAATCACCGGCAGGATGGATACCCCGACCAGCGCCACGGTATACAGCATCATTTGCTTGAGCGTCTCCATCCGCCCCCTAACAACCGGCAGCATAGGAATCCCGGCGCGGCTGTATTCCTCCGCGCGGTAGAGCGCCAGCGCCCAGAAATGCGGCGGCGTCCACAGGAAAATCACGAGGAACAGCAGCCACGGCTCCAGCGACCCCACCCCGCCCGTCACCGCCGCCCAGCCAATCACGGGGGGAAAGGCGCCCGCCGCGCCGCCGATAACGATATTTTGCGGCGTGCGCCGCTTTAGCCAGACGGTGTAGACAAGGCAATAAAACAAAATCGAGATAAGCAGCCACAGCGCCGCCGTGAAGTTAACCGCCAGCGCCATCAGCGCCACGCTCGCCAGCGACAAGGCAATGGAGAAAAACAACGCATCTTCCGCCGCAATAACGCCGCGCGGCAAGGGGCGCTGCGCCGTGCGCGGCATGAGAGCATCGCTATGCCGCTCAAACCACATGTTAAACGCGCCCGCAGCCCCTGCCCCTACAGCAATGCAGAGCAGCGCGACAAACCAGCTCAAAGGGTGCAGCGCCGCGCCGTTTGGTGCTGCCACCATGCCAATCAGGCCAGTGAAAACAACAAGGCTCATCACCCGCGGTTTCAGCAGCGCAAGGTAATCCCCTGCGGTTGCGGGTTTTGATTCAGCCGCCGCGGTGAGAAGCGAAAGCGTTGTAACGCTTGCCACGTTTAGTTATGACCTTTCGGGTCGCTTTTGATAACCGGCAGCGTTTCAAAGGTGTGGAACGGCGGCGGGGATGATACCGTCCATTCCAAGGTGTTCGCGCCCTCGCCCCATGGGTTATTACCGGCTTTACGCTTTTTGATAAACAGCTCGGCCACCACCACAAGGAAGAACAACGTCGAGGCAAAGGAGATATACGCGCCGTAGGATGAAATCAGGTTCCAGCCCGCATACGCATCCGGGTAATCCGGATAGCGGCGCGGCATGCCTTGGAGACCAAGGAAATGCTGCGGGAAGAAGGTCAGGTTCACGCCGATAAAGAACAGCCAGAAGTGAATCTTGCCCATGGTTTCGTTATATTGATAGCCGCTCATCTTGCCGATCCAGTAGTAGAATCCGGCAAAAATGGCAAACACGGCGCCGAGGGACAGCACGTAATGGAAATGCGCCACCACGTAATAGGTATCGTGCAGCACGGTATCAACACCCGCGTTCGCCAAAACAACCCCGGTCACACCGCCCACGGTGAACAAGAATATAAAGCCCAAAGAGAACAGCATCGGTGTGTTGAAACGTAAGGAGCCGCCCCACATGGTCGCCAGCCAGCTGAAAATCTTAATGCCGGTCGGCACGGCGATAATCAGCGTTGCTGTTGTGAAGTAGGCGCGCGTGTTCACGTCCAAGCCCACGGTGTACATGTGGTGCGCCCAGACAACAAAGCCGACAAAGCCAATCCCCACCATGGCGTAGACCATGCCGAGATAGCCAAACACGGGCTTATTCGAGAAGGTGGATACAATATGACTGACGATGCCAAAGGCCGGCAAAATCATGATGTACACTTCGGGGTGACCAAAGAACCAGAACAAGTGCTGGAAGAGCAGCGGGTCGCCGCCGCCTTCGGCAGTGAAGAAGTGCGTGCCAAAGTTCCGATCGGTCAGCAGCATGGTAATCGCACCGCCGAGTACCGGCACGGCGAGGAGCAGCAAGAACGCCGTCACCAGCATCGCCCAAACAAACAGCGGCATTTTGTGCAGCGTCATGCCCGGTGCGCGCATATTGAGAATGGTGGTGATAAAGTTGACAGCGCCAAGGATTGAGGACGCGCCCGCAAGGTGCAGCGAGAAAATCGCCATGTCCACCGCCGCGCCGGGCTGGCCGAGCGTTGAGGACAGCGGCGGATAAATCGTCCACCCCGTGCCTGCGCCGCCATCAACAAACGCAGAGGCCAGCAAAAGCGCAAAGGACGGAACGAGAAGCCAGAACGAAATGTTGTTCAGGCGCGGAAACGCCATATCCGGCGCACCAATCATAATCGGCACAAACCAGTTGCCAAAGCCGCCGATAACCGCCGGCATCACGGTGAAGAACACCATAATCAGCCCGTGCGCGGTAATCCAGACGTTCCATACTTGGCCTTGAGAATCGCCGAACATCGTCGTGACCTGTAAGCCCGGCTCGGCCAATTCCGCCCGCATCAACACCGAAAACAAACCGCCAATAATCCCGGCAAAAATCGAGAACACAATATACAGCGTACCGATATCTTTGTGGTTGGTGGATAAAAACCACCGGCGCCAGAAGCCGGGCGCGGCGTGGTGGTCATGGTGGGCGTGGTCGGCCGTGTGGTTGCTCATAGGGTTACTCAACAGTTTTTACAGGGGCGGACAGCGCAGCAGCAGGCTTGGGTGCGGGCATCGTGCCGCCCTTTTCCTTAATCCACGCGGCAAATTTTTCTTTCGACACAACATCCACCGCAATCGGCATAAACGCATGGCCATTGCCGCAGATTTTGTTGCACTGGCCGTAATAGCGGCCTTCACGTTCAACCTTTGCCCACGTCTCATTCAAACGCCCGGGAATAGCGGCTTTTTGCAGGCCGAACGCAGGGATAAAAAAGCTGTGAATCACATCTGCTGCCGTAACAATAAAGCGAACGGAGGTATCAACCGGTATGACCAATGTGTTATCCACATCCAGCAGCCGCACCTGCCCTTTGCTGACATCAATTTCTTTATCGGGAATCATGTAGGAATCATAAGAAAAGCCGCCATGATCGGGGAATTCATATGACCAATACCAC
>JAJTHO010000167.1 GCA_021297975.1 Alphaproteobacteria bacterium | reverse complement strand
TCTTTCACATAAATAATCGCGTTGGATTTAACGTGTTTCGCAATCGTGAAGGCAAACAGCATGTCGTCCTTCTCGCTTTCACTCGGCGCGCGTTCGGTGACGCAGCGCAGCTCACCATGCGGCACAATCTCGCTGTCGGCTGTTTGCAGCAACATGCCGCCGGCAACGCTGCGCCAATGCAATCCGGCCGCCGCCACAGGCGCGGGCATCTCTAAAAGACGCAGGTTTTTCTTACCCGCTAAGGCTGCGCGCGCATCAATGGTAAAGCTGGGCGCAAGAACCACTTCCGCAAACAATTCCGCGATTTTTGCTGCTGTTTCCCCATCAAGCGGCTGATTCACCGCAATAATCCCGCCAAAGGCCGATACCGGATCACAGCGCAGCGCCGCTTCATACGCGGCCAAAAGCGTATCCCCCAGCGCCGCACCACACGGATTCGCGTGTTTCACAATCACCGCCGCCGGCACATCAAATTCCGACACCAGTTGCCAGGCGGCATCGGCATCGTTGAGGTTGTTGTAGCTCAGCTCTTTGCCCTGCAGCTGGCGCGCTGCGGCCATGCCCGTTGCTGCGCCGTCGCTAAAGGCATAGAACGCTGCGCTCTGATGCGGGTTTTCGCCGTACCGCAGCGTTTGCTGGCGTTTTAGCGGCAGGCTGAGGAGTTCCGGCAACGCATCGCCCTGCTGCGCCGCAAACGTTGCGGCAATCACCGCGTCATACTGGGCGGTATGCGCAAAGGCTTTTGCCGCAAACTGCGCCCGCAAAGCGTGCGGCGTTGCTCCATTGCCCTCAACAAGCGCCCGCAGCACATCATCATAATCACTGCTGCTCGTTACAATTGTCACATACTCATAATTTTTTGCCGCCGCCCGTATCAGCGCCACGCCGCCGATATCAATTTCTTCAATAAGCTCCTGCCAATCGGCATGGCGCGCCTTTGTTTCCGCGAAGGGGTAGAGATTCACGACCACTAAATCAATGGTGCCAATGTGGTGTGCGGCCAGCGCGCCGAGGTGTTCCGGCGTGCGCCGCGCTAAAATCCCGCCATGCACCACCGGGTGCAGCGTTTTCACCCGCCCGCCGAGAATTTCCGGAAAATCTGTTAAATCAGCCACATCCCGCACCGGAATGCCGGCGGCTTTCAGCGCCGCCGCCGTGCCGCCAGTTGAGACCAGCTCAATCCCGCGATTGGCGAGGCCTTGGGCAAAAGGAATTAAGCCAGTTTTATCGGAAACAGAGAGGAGTGCGCGGCGAATGGGGGCTGAATCGGTCATAGGCTCATCTTCTAAAGGATTCAAGGCGCTGGAAAAAGCATTTTGTTGCGTTGTTTTTTCTATAGTTTGTGGTATAGTCAAGCCATGGACAATAAAGTTACCGTTGCGGGCAATGGCATGCTGGCTTTACCGGCCTCGCTTTATGAGGCTATGCACCTCAGCCCCGGCCAAACCATGCCATTCAGCCAGGAAGATGGTGTTCTGAAGATTTTTCTGCCCCTTGAAGCGGAAAAAGAAATTCTTGATAAAGAAGAGCGGTTGCGGCGTTTTGAGGCGCTGCGCGATGAAGCGTTGGCGTCCATACCTGTATCAGAAAAAACTAACGTGGTTGATGAATTCATTAAAGAACGGCGCAAGGCTGCTGAACGTGAACTCAGCGATTATTGACAGTTCTGCTTTCCTTGCCGGTTATTTCAAAGAAACGGGCGGCGATTTTGTGCAAAACACCAAGATTACCCGCATTATGTCCAGCGTCAATATTGCTGAAGTCATGTGTGTTTTAACGCGAAGAAATATCAATCCGACTATAGCCGAACAAGGAATCTCTTTCTTTACCGATAAAATCATTCCCTTTACCGCTGCGCAGGCTGTAAGGACGGGCATCATACAGACCCAAACAAAGCATCTTGGCCTATCTTTAGGCGATTGCGCCTGTCTTGCCCTTGCTGAAGAGCTACAACTGCCTATCCTGACCGCAGACAAAGCTTGGCTTACAGCGCGCTTGGGTGTTGAGGTTGTCTTAATCCGCTAAGCCGCAATCTTCGGCAGCACCGCCTCAAACACGCTACGCAGCTCAGCGATCGGCGTGAGCACCCCCTCATTCAGCACCACCGCATCACCCCCGCTCACGCCAACACGCGCAAGCGGCAAGCCCGCCGCGAGCTTTATCAATGCCTCTGGCTTATCCGTTGCCAGCACATAGCGCCCCTGATCCTCACCAAACAGCACCCCGGGCGTTGCCGCATCCAGCGTGACCGCAACGCCCTGCCCGCCGGCCAGCGCCATTTCCGTCAGCGCAACGAGCAGCCCGCCGTCCGACACATCATGACACGCGGCCAAGAGGCCAGCCGCAACCGCACTGCGCACAAAATCGCCGTGGCGTTTTTCGAGCGCTAAATCCACCGCGGGCGGCGCTTCAAATTCAACGCCGTCAATAATCTCACGGTAGCGCGAACAGCCGAGCCAGCCGGTGGTTTCGCCCAAGACAAACAGGCTTAGGCCTGCTTTGGTTAAACCAACTCCAACTCGCAAAGCCGCATCTTTCAGTAACCCCACACCGCCCACAACCGGGGT
>JAJTHO010000004.1 GCA_021297975.1 Alphaproteobacteria bacterium | reverse complement strand
GAGGGCGCGTATCTTTACACACAATCCGGCGAGCGGCTTTTAGATTGCATCAGCTCTTGGTGGACATGCCTGCATGGGCATTGTCATCCGGATGTTGTGGCGGCGATAGCGCAGCAGGCGGCAACGCTCGACCATGTTTTGTTTGCCGGGCATACACACACCCCGGCGGTGGAGCTGGCCGAGGGGCTGCTCAGCGCCGCGCCCGGATTCGGCAAGGTTTTTTACAGCGATAACGGCTCAACAGCGGTGGAAGTTGCCCTCAAAATCGCGCTGCATTATTGGCAGAATATCGGCCAACCGCAGCGCACACGCCTTGCCGCATTGGAACACGGCTATCACGGCGATACCTTTGGTGCGATGGCAGCGGGGCGGGGCAGCGGGTTTTTTTATAGCTATTCGGCGGTTCTGCCCCGTGTTGATATTTTGTCCCCGGAAACACCGGCGATAGAGGCCTATTTTCAGGAGCACGGCGCGGATGTGGCGGGTTTTCTGCTTGAGCCACTTGTTCAGGGCGCGGGCGGAATGCGTATGTATGCGCCTGCCGTTGTTGATGCTTGGTGTGCGGCGGCGCGGAAGTCGGGCGCATTGGTGTTGATGGATGAGGTTATGACTGGCTTTGGCCGTACGGGGACGCTGTTTGCGCATCAACAGCTCAGCCATACCCCGGATGTACTGTGTCTTTCAAAGGGCATCACCGGCGGGATGTTGCCGCTATCTGTAACAATGACAACAGAGGCGGTATTTCAAGCGTTTTTGGGGGAATCGTTCAGCCGCGCCCTCGCCCACGGCCATTCCTATACGGCGAACCCGATTGCCTGCGCGGCGGCGCTGGCATCCTTGCGGCTTTTTGAATCGGGCGCACCGCAACGCGGTATGGCGGCTATTGCAGCCACGCACACGCGGTGCTTGCCGCTGCTGTGCGCCCGCGTGCCCGGCCTTACCAATCCTCGGCAAACGGGCACGATTGCCGCGGTAGATTTGCCGGGGGATGCGGTTTACGGCAGTACGCAAAGCCAAGCCGTGCGCCTTGCCTGTTACAAAGCCGGGCTGCTGCTGCGCCCGATGGGAAAAGTTTTATATTTTATGCCGCCGTATTGTGTTACCAGTGCGGAGCTTGAACAGGCATACACGACGCTGGCAGAGATTCTGCCCGCTGCTTTAACAGGGGGCACGGATGGCCGCTAAAACCTATACCCGCGAACTGCTCGACATCAAATCGCTCGCTATCCCCGAAGGCTGGAACGTCGCCACCTGCGGCACGATTTTAGAGAGAAGCTTTCGCTTTAAGAATTTTTCTGAAGCGTTCGGCTTCATGACCCGCGGCGCGATGGCGGCGGAAAAATTAGACCATCACCCCGATTGGTCAAACAGTTACAACGCCGTGCACATCAGCCTCTCCACGCATGATAAAGGCGGCATCACGGATTTGGATGTGGCGCTGGCGAAAAAGCTTAACAGCTTTTTTGATAGCAAAAAGTCTTAATAAACCCGCCCAAGTGGCTGGTATCAGGTAAGGATAACACCTCAACGTAGGTTCCGCTGAGGTTAAACGGCGGCTTATCAAGGCATACCGCACTGCCGCGCAGCAAGCGAATGTCGGATCCATGCGGCATATCAATATTCGCGCCGCGCCAGTTTTCAGGATGCGGGAAATGCTCGGTAATATATGCGGTATCAAATTTGGCAATTTTCGCCGCAACCAGCGCTATATCCGCATTGGAGAGATGCTGTAAAACTTGCCGTACGAGGAGTATATCCCCCACTGGCAGTGCATCCGTCACGGCGTCTAGGGTTTTAAACTCAACGTTATTAATATCCGCAAACCGCTCGGTATTGCGCGCAATCAATTCAGGAACAATGTCACAAGCGATGTAGCGGCTGGCAAGACCCGCAAGCTGGCCGCCGACGTTAAAATCACCGCAGCCGATATCCACAATCACCGGCTTTTTATCGCCGTAAGCCGCCTGTATCCGCTGTGTTAACAATGCAACATACGGCGCAACAACGGCACTATCGTGGCTGCCGTTGCCGGAATTAAAATCATCCGCCCCGCCCCAAGCCCTGCTGGCGTAGATACGTTGAAACGTCTCCGCGCGGGACAGGCCATCGTATTGGCGGCGTAAAAACAGCGTTTTATAGACCGTAATCAGGTTTTCGCCCAGAAAGGGCACGCGGCGCAGGGCGGATTTCAAAAGGGTTTTCATAGCTGTTTTAGGCTTTAATACACGGTTATTAAGCCCGCGTTAACTGCTTGTGATTATCTAGTGCTGATGCGCGAAAGAATCCTTTTCATAGAACAACTGCGAGCCATTGCGGTCTTGTGTGTTGTTGCCGCACACACACTATACGAACTACGCCATTTCGGCCTAGCAGGGGATGAGTTGCGCAAGGCCTTCAATCATATACCTTTTCACTATGGCGTTGATTTATTTTTCGTAATTTCTGGATTTATCATGATGTATACTTTTGGCGAAAAATTTGGCCAGAAGGGTGTGGTGCGCGACTTCATGCTGCGGCGACTGATTCGAATTGTGCCCGCATATTGGGTTTACACGACGTTGTTTTTATTCGCTCTGATTATTGTGCCGGGTGTTGCTGATAGAGCACAATTTGACGGACTTCATTATTTAACATCGTTACTATTCTTGCCGTATCTGTCTGATACTCAGGGAATATCACCCCTCCTATCCATTGGCTGGTCACTTAATTACGAACTGTATTTTTACATCTTCTTTGCCATCGGTTTGGCCTTTATGCGCGGGCTGGGCATAGCGGTTGTGGTTATGTGTTGCGCGTTAAGTTTTATATTTGCGCAAACGCTGCTGCCCTTTGGAGCCTTGCAGCTTGTTTTTGCGAAAGATTATCTGTTCATTTTCTTGTTGGGTATGCTGTGTTTCTTTGTGCATGGTAATAAACGCGGCACGTTGGTTCTTTTTTTTATATTTTTAGCCGCCTCGCTACTAAGTTTTTACCTCGGTATAAACAGCCATGCTCTTAAAATAGGTTGCTTAGCCGCTGCGCTATTTCTGATGTATGGCTTCTTTGTAACCAACCCCCGTGAATCGTTCTTCACCAGCATCGGCACATTATCCTACATTATTTATCTATCGCATGCCTTTGTATTAGAAACATTATCGCGGGTATTTCTAAAAATCTTTGGCGATTCAGCGCTTTCTGCTGTGAGCTACACAATTACGGTTTTTGTCGCCGCCGTAATGTGGTCATCAATCTATCATCATTATGCCGATATGCCGATGACAAACTGGCTCAAGAAAAAATGTATCAAGCCGCAAGTGTCTGCGCCACCGTTGCAATCGCCCGGTCAACCAGTGCCTCATCTTCAGCCTCAGCCATAATACGAATCAACGGCTCTGTTCCCGATTTGCGCACCAGCAAACGCCCGTTGTCTTTCAACATCAATTCCGCCTCGGCAATCGCGCTGCGCACCGCCGAGGTTTCCAATAATCCTGTATCACAGCGCACATTATGCAGCTTTTGCGGTACAGGCGTAAAGGCATGTGCCAGCGCGCTGAGCTTTCCGCCCTGCTCCACCAGTGCCGCAAGAAGTTGCAGCGTTGCAATCATGCCGTCACCCGTTGTCGCATAGCCGCCAACAATTATATGACCCGATTGCTCGCCGCCAATATTACAGCCGGTTGCGCGCATTTGTTCCAGCACATAGCGGTCGCCCACTTTTGCCCGGTGTAGCGCCAGCCCGCGTGCGCCAAGATAGCGTTCAAGCCCTAAATTCGACATCACGGTGCTGACCACGCCGCCGCCTTGCAGAATGCCCTTCTCCTGCCAATGATTGGCGATAACGGCCAGAATTTGATCGCCATCAATCACCCGGCCATGTTCATCGGCAATAATGACCCGATCTGCATCACCGTCCAGCGAGATACCCAAATCCGCGCCTAGAGCTTTAACAGCCTCACACATCTTCGCCGGATAGACTGCGCCAGATTTTTCATTAATATTGAAGCCGTTCGGCTCAACATGAAGGGGCAGAACCGTTGCGCCCAGCTCCCATAAAATGCGCGGCGCGGCTTTATACGCCGCCCCATGCGCACAATCGACAA
Organism: Alphaproteobacteria bacterium; assembly: GCA_021297975.1. Lineage (GTDB taxonomy): Bacteria > Pseudomonadota > Alphaproteobacteria > JAJTHO01 > JAJTHO01 > JAJTHO01. Next base: position 136 of record JAJTHO010000004.1, on the reverse strand, counting down.
CGATTTTAAGGCCTTCAAGCCGCATCCCGCGCGGAAAGGTGTTTTTCACCGTCTCGATATAGCGCCCCAAGGCATCATCCACGCGCTGCGCCCGACCTAAATCTTCGGGTTTTGCATTCAAATGCGACAGATCGCT
>JAJTHO010000156.1 GCA_021297975.1 Alphaproteobacteria bacterium | reverse complement strand
GGGGCGTTGGCGGGATTGAGGCAGAGGCTTGCAGGTTGGGGCAACCCACCGCCATGCTAATTCCGGAAGTTATCGGCTTTAAAGTCACCGGTAAACTACCCGAAGGCGCAACGGCAACCGATTTGGTGCTGACCGTAACGCAGATGCTGCGCAAAAAAGGCGTGGTGAATAAATTTGTCGAATTTTATGGCAGCGGCGTTGATTCGTTGACCCTTGCCGACCGGGCAACGATTGCCAACATGGCGCCGGAATACGGCGCAACCTGCGGCTTTTTCCCGATTGACGAAGAAACCATCCGCTATCTGGAATTTACTGGCCGCGATGCCGATCGTATCGCGCTCGTGCGTGTATACGCCAAGGCGCAAGGCCTCTGGCGCGATGCCGACAGCCCAGAACCAGTGTTCACCGATACGCTGTCGCTGGATTTATCAACGGTTGAGCCGTCACTCGCGGGCCCCCGCCGTCCGCAAGACCGCGTGGCGTTATCCGCGCTGGCCGGTCAATTTATTGAAAAAGACTTCACCAGCTTTACCAATATTCCGTTTGCGCAAAAGCGCAGCGCGGCAGTTGCCGGAACGGACTATGCGCTGGAAGACGGCGCAGTGGTTATTGCCGCCATCACCAGCTGTACCAACACCTCGAACCCCTCCGTGCTGGTTGCTGCTGGCCTCGTTGCCCGCAAAGCGCGCGCGCTTGGCTTAAACCGCAAGCCATGGGTTAAAACATCCTTTGCCCCCGGCAGCCAGGTTGTCAGTGACTATTTGATTGCCGCCGGGTTGCAAGACGATCTCGATGCGGTCGGCTTTAACCTCGTTGGTTACGGCTGCACCACCTGTATCGGCAATTCGGGCCCGCTGGATGATGTTATCGCCAAAGCGGTTGAGGAAAAAGATTTGGTTGTTGCCGCCGTTTTATCGGGCAACCGCAACTTTGAAGGCCGGGTCAACCCGCACACCAAGGCAAACTATTTGGCTTCGCCGCCGCTCTGCGTTGCCTATGCACTGGCCGGAAACGTATCGATTGATTTAAAGACTCAGCCACTCGGTACTGGCAAAGACGGCAAGCCTGTGTTCCTTAAAGACATTTGGCCGTCTAACGCGGAAATTCAGGCTGTGATTGAAAAAAGCCTGACGGCGGGGATGTACAAAACCCGCTACGCGAACGTATTCCAGGGCGGCAAAGACTGGCAAGCCATCAAGGTATCGGCTGAGAAAACATACAGCTGGCAAAGCAAAAGCACCTATGTGCAGCACCCGCCCTATTTTGCGAAAATCAAAGAGCCGCTGCGGGCGCTGGCCGATATTAACGGCGCGCGGTTGCTCGCGATTTTGGGTGATTCGGTCACAACCGACCACATCTCGCCCGCGGGCAACATCAAAAAAGACACTCCGGCGGGTAAATTCCTCGTGGAGAATGGTGTCGGCGCAGCGGATTTCAACAGCTACGGCGCACGGCGCGGTAACCATGAAGTCATGATTCGCGGCACGTTCGCGAACATTCGCCTGCAAAATGAAATGGTTCCGGGCGTGTCCGGCGGCTGGACAAAACACTTCCCCTCCGGCGAACAGCAATACATTTACGATGCGGCGGTGAAATACCAAGCAGCCAGCGTGCCGCTGGTGATTATTGCCGGAAAAGAATACGGCACCGGCTCTTCCCGCGACTGGGCAGCGAAAGGCACGATGCTGCTTGGCGTTAAGGCTGTTGTATCGGAAAGCTTTGAGCGGATTCACCGCGCCAACCTCGTGGGTATGGGCGTGTTGCCGGTGCTGTTTAAGGGCGGTCAATCGCGCAAGGATTTGGCGCTTGATGGCTCTGAGCTTATCGCCATTACGGGCATTACCGATAGCCTGCAACCGCTGCAAGACCTCACCCTGACCGTGACCCGATCGAGCGGCAAAGTCGATAGCTTTACCGTTCAATGCGGCATCTTCACCGCCGATGAAGTGGACTACTACAAAAACGGCGGGATTCTGCCGTATGTCCTGCGGAAAATGGCCTGATGTCCGATGAAGAAACGGTAAAAGACAGCAACGGCACGGTTTTAAACGATGGTGATTCCGTTCAAGTTATCAAGGACTTGAAGGTTAAGGGCAGTTCGGTAACCCTTAAGCGCGGCACCATCGTTAAAAGCATCCGTCTGACGAGTGATCTTGATGAAATCGAAGGGCGCTCGGATCAGGTTAAAGGCTTGGTGCTGAAAACGTGTTTTGTGAAAAAGGTTTGATTACTGGGGCTTTTTCTGTAAAGCAGCCAGCTGTTAAGCAAGATGGTTGTCTTGCTGCAGAAGTCCTGCCTCGCGTAAAATTTCATTAAAATCAGCATCCTTTGCCCGCGGATAGGGATCTAAGGCAAGGCCGAGATGTTGAATAATCAACTCGCCAATTTCTATCGTGCCTTCGGGTGTGATATCCGCTAAATCGTCTGCATCATTCAGTTTTTCTTCAGCCTCAAGCCCTGCCAGCAGCGCCGCATCGCCGCACAGAATATCGAAACGCTGTTGAATCTTTTGCTTTACTGGCTTTAAGGAAACCACGCACTCCTGCACAACATCCGCGCGAAAGGATCCGAAAAGCCGGTATAAATCAGGGCGTTTATCACGGGTGAGCTGATATTCTGCGTTATACGACACAACTTCTAGAATCAGTAACCGGTCTGCCAGCGCCCTTAATTCCGCCGCATCGGCGGTTATATTGCCTCTGATATCTTCAACTTTTTCAAGCTCTGCAAGCGTTGCAATCCGGTACACCATCTGCTCATCCATTCTAATACGGCACTAGTTTGTTGTTAGAACCTGAAAGCGGCGCTTGCAATACTCCTTTTATAGTGTATTAATACGCGCTCTGTTATTTATCGCGGGGTGGAGCAGCCCGGTAGCTCGTCAGGCTCATAACCTGAAGGTCGTCAGTTCAAATCTGGCCCCCGCAACCAATATTTTCAATGACTTGCAGAGAATTGCGGATTTCCATGTTTTTGCCGGTGCCGCACTGGTGCCGCAAAGTTGCTTTTTATTCATGAAGCTGAATGAATACACAGAGTAAGGCTAATCTTAATTATATC
>JAJTHO010000151.1 GCA_021297975.1 Alphaproteobacteria bacterium | reverse complement strand
CGTTACAAAGCAAGGGGTGGGTGTAGTTTAGCGCCCGCCCACAAACACCGCCTGCGCCGCCAGCACATTCGCAGAACCCCGCTGCCAATCGGGCAGCGCCGCACCGAGGCTATCCAGCGGCATCGCCTCAACCAGCGTAATATCCAGCTTGCGGCACAGTTTGCGAAAATCTTTCAGCGTGCAAAAATGGATGTTGGGCGTGTCATACCATTCAAAAACAAGGCTTTCCGTGACCGGCATCCGCCCGCGCAGCAAGAGTTGCAGCCGCACGCGCCAATAGCCAAAATTGGGAATCGAGACAATCAGCCGCTTACCAATGCGCGCCATTTGCTCTAAAACCACATGCGGGGCAAAGGTTGCCTGCAGCGTTTGCGACAGCACGACATAATCAAACGCGCCGTCGGGGTAATCGGCTAAATCCGTATCGGCGTTGCCCTGCACAACCGACAGCCCGCGGGCAACGGAGGCGTTCACGCCCTCCTGGCTCAGCTCCATCCCCCGGCCATCAACGCCCTTGGTGTGCACGAGGTAATGCAGCAGCGCGCCGTTACCGCAGCCCACATCCAGCACGCGCGCGCCGCTGGGAATCAGTCCGGCGATGAGCGTCTGGTCAACGCGGAGGGGTGAGGTGTGTACGCTCATGATACGATACCAAATTGGGCGGCAGAGCCGTCTAAATAGCGGGCAATCATGGCGTGCAGCTGGGGCACATCCATCAGGAATGCATCATGCCCCCGGTCGGTATCAATTTCCACATACGACACGTTGGCGGCGATGCCGTTGAGCGCTTTGACAATGGCTTTGTGTTCCGCCGGCGGAAACAACCAATCAGACGACAGCGAGATAATGCAATAGCGGGGCAGGGGCGAGAATGCGCGCGTTAAGATGCCGCCGTAATCCCCTGATAAATCGAAATAATCCACCGCGCGGGTCATATAAAGATAGGAATTGGCATCAAAGCGCTCAACAAAGCTGCTGCCTTGATAGCGCAGGTAGCTTTCAACCTGAAAATCGGCATCAAAACCATAGCTTACCGCGCTGCGGTCTTGCAGATTGCGCCCGAATTTTTGTTGCAGGGCGCGGGCAGACATATAGGTGACGTGGGCAGTCATCCGCGCCACGGCGAGGCCTTTTGTTGGCCGCACGCCGTGTTCAAAATAGCGCCCTTGCCGCCAATCGGGATCGGCCATAATGGCTTGGCGTCCGACTTCATGAAAGGCGATATTTTGCGCCGTGTGGCGGTATGAGCAGGCCAGCGCGAGAACGGCGCGGGTTTTTTCCGGAAAGCTCACCGCCCATTGCAACACCTGCATGCCGCCCATTGAGCCGCCTACAACAGCCAGCATCTTGGTGATGCCAAGGTGTTCGGTGACGAGCCGTTCTTGTGCCCGCACCATATCAGCGATGGTTATGGTTGGAAAATCAAGGCCGTAAGGCGTTCCGGTTGCGGGATTAATGCTGCCAGACCCCGTGCTGCCGAGGCAACTGCCGAGCACATTGCTGCAAATGACAAAATACTTATTGGTATCAATGGCTTTGCCCGCGCCCACAACGCCGCTCCACCAGCCGGGTTTACCGGTCAGCGGGCTCGTGCCGGTGACGTATTGATCGCCGGTGAGGGCATGGCAGATAAGGATGGCGTTGCTGCGGCTTTCATTCAGAGTGCCGCTGGTTTGATAGGCGATGGTGACGCCGTGCAAAACCGCGCCGCTGTCAAGCGGCAGCGGCTCAGGAAGCGAATAGGTGGCGGCGATGGGTGTGTCCACGTCTTTCGGTTGCAGTCAGGGGGCGAACTTATTAGAGTGACCGTAAAGGAAAGTGATGCGGGTGGCAATGGCTGTTGATGATAACTTGAAGAATTTGCGGCAACGCATTGATTCATTAGACGAAGAGATACTATCCCTGCTGCGCGCCCGCACGCAGGTTGTAACCGAGGTGGGGGAGGTTAAGAAACGGCTGGATTTATCTGTTTTCATGCGCCCAGGCCGTGAAGCCGCCATTATTCGACGCCTGTTATCGCGCCCCTTGGGTGAGATGCCGCCGCGCATGGTGTTTCGTTTGTGGCGCGAGCTGATGATGGCGAGTTTGCAACTGGAGCAGCCTTTTTCCGTGGCGGTGTATGCGCCGCCGCAGCAATTTGACTGTTTGATGCTGGCGCGGGAGCAATTCGGCGGCGCAACGCCGCTGCTGCTTTTTGATACAACGGCGGGTGTGCTGCGTGCGGTGGGTGAGGGCGCGGCGCTTGTTGGTGTTCTGCCTGATCTCATTGAAGATTGTGATGAGCGTCCGTGGTGGCGGCAATTGGTTTTTGATGACCCGGCGGGTCTCGGTGTTGTGTTTCAATTGCCGTTTGTTGAGGCGGAGCGCGGGGCGCGCGCGTTTGCGGTGGGGCGCATACAAGGCGAAGAGACGGGCGATGATAACAGCTTCATTGTCTTGAAAACATTTGAAGAAATAAGCAGGGGCGCGCTGCGCGATGCGGTGGAGGCGGCGGGGTTTCAAGTGCTGCGCTTAGCTGCATGGGCAACGCCGGATATGGGTGATGAGACGTATTATCTTGTTGAGTTAAAAGATTTTGTTTCAGAGGATGATGCGCGGCTCAAGGCGCTATCCAGCCGCTTTACGATTCGTCACGCCGGCAACTATGCCGTTCCTATGGTCTTGAATGAAAAGGATGTACCGCATGTCTCCGCAGCCTAAGCCTTGGCTTTCCGCGCTTATCCCCTATGTCGGCGGTGAATCCACGATTAAGGCGGACGCTGCAAAACCCATACGGTTGACCTCGAACGAGGGCGCGCTGGGGGCTAGCCCAAAGGCGCTGGCGGCCTATGCTGCCGGGGTATCGACGCTGCATTTATACCCGCAGGCCTCCTGCCTCAAGCTGCGCGAGGCGATTGCAGCGCGTTATGCACTTGATGCGGGCAAAATCGTCTGCGGTAATGGCTCGGATGATCTGATACTGCTGCTGGCGCGGGCGTATGCGGGCATTGGAGATGAAGTTGTTGTCTCAAAGCATGGATTTTCCATGTATAAAATCGCGGCGCACAGCGTGGGCGCAACGGTTATAACCGCCCCGGAAACCGATTACACAACGGATATGGCGGCGCTGTTGGCGGCGGTGACCCCGCAAACGCGGCTTGTGTTTATTGCCAATCCCAATAACCCCACGGGGACGTATCTTAATAAGGCGCAGGTTGAGCGGCT
>JAJTHO010000049.1 GCA_021297975.1 Alphaproteobacteria bacterium | reverse complement strand
GTCTGCGCGCCAATAGAGCAGCTAATCTGCGCCACTTGGATAATCCCGACATAGGTGCACGCGGCAGCGGGCAGGTTGCTGCGGATGGTTATTTGCGCGTTAACGGGTAGGGCGTTATCCCGCGCGGCGCGGAAATTCGAGATAAGCTGCCGCTGGGCGGTGTACACATTGCCGCTGATGGCGATACCGCTTAATTCAGAACGCCCACGGTTAGCAATCCGAAGATTGGCTTGGCAGGTGGGATAGCCCAAGGACGTGCTGCTGCTGATAAAGGCGGACAGGGTTAGATCAATAGGCTGAACCCGGCCACTTGCTGCGGGCGCGGCAGCAGGCGCGGGCGCGGCTGTTTGCGGCCCAGCAGGCGCAGGATTGGGGGCGGGTGCGGGCGCAGCCCCGGTAAAGCTCTGCCGTTGCGGCGGGCCCAATAAATCGGTGGTTTCAACATCGGTCACCTGCCAGGTTGTTGCCTGCCAGCTGGCGTTCGCCCGCGCATAAACCGGCGGGGTGGTGCTGTTGAAGAAGGTAAACGGCACGAATTGCACCGAAATAGTGGGATAGCTGCCGTCCTGGCCAAAGCTGGCGCACAGCCCCAAGTATCGCTGTAAAATCGCATCGCCTATTTTTCGGGAGTTTTCCGCGTTAAGCGGAATTTGCTGGATATTAATCGCCGCATAGAGCGTATCGCCGCAAGCACTGCTGCGTTTCGTGCGCGGGGTCAGCTTGGAATACACTTTCAGCCGGTCAATCCCCATCAGGATTTCAAACAGTTTGCCAATCGGCGCGTCGCTTACCTGGCCGTCAATTTTTTGCGGCGCGATGTAATACCCGCCTAAAAAATAGCCGTCATAGAGGTCGGTAATGGTATTTTCGAGGTAGAGCGATATAGATGCCAGCCCCTCAACCCGGCCATTCACGCAACTACCGTTTATAGAGCTGCGCGTTGCCCAAGATGGTGCCCAAACCTCGCATTTGCTCTGGTTGTCGCGTATCCAGACGCCTTGGTCACTTTGCTGCGCCGTTGCCGGTAACGCCGAAAAAGCGGCGAAAAGAATTGCCGCAACCAGCCAAAAAAAGTTTATGCTACGCACTGTTTTTTGTATCAAGGCGCGCACGCGTGATGCGTTTGCAAACCTAAGATTTCCTATGATTTTATCGTACAACTGCCTAGCACAGTGTTGCTATTCTTTCAGTGGGGGCTATCACAGGCGGGATTTCTTGTTCTTATGCAACTAATAGTTGATTTTTATCAGACCAAATGACTGCGCAGCATCCACGCCGCTTTATCATGGGCATGGAGGCGCGTTGTCAGCAAATCCGCCGTGGCGTCATCGCCCGCGTCCGCTGCGGCTTTAATGCCCTTATGAATCTCGGCGCCTAAGGCCGCGTTGTCTTCCGCTAAAATGCGCACCATCTCTATTGCTTTCGGCGATTCTGCCGTCTCAACAAGCGTGCTGCTTTCAAGAATGTGTTTCAGTGATGTGGGCGCATACTGGCCAATTTTTCGCAGCCGTTCCGCCAGCTCATCCGCCGCATCGTTGAGCTCTTCATACTGCTCGCCAAACAGCGCGTGCAGCGGGCTGAAGCTCTGCCCCTCCACGTTCCAATGAAAGTGCCGGGTTTTAAACGCCAGCACGGTTGTATTGGCAAGAATAGCGCGCAGCAGCGGTGTGGCGGCGTTGCGGGCTTTAGGGGAGAGGCTGTATGATGTCATACATATGATGTAGGGAAGGGCGGGGAGAAATGCTAGGGGGGGTGAGTGGCACTTGACTTTTTGTCGCTTATAGCATACAATTCATAAAAATGCAGAACTCAAAAAAGAAGGCCGTCATATCGAGCGCAGCAAGGCAGCGCCTTGCGTAGTCGAGATATCTCCTTCCATCCTAAAGGAGATCCCTCCACGCAGCCGCAAAGCGGCTTTGGTCGGGACGACACTTTTTTCCTACTCTATTGGAGTGACGACAACACAATGACAACGACCAGTATCCCTTTTCAAGACACGTTGCTGGAGTCTCTAAAAGACCCCGCGCACGCTCAGACCTATTTAGATGTGGCGTTGGAAGATTATGCCCAAGATGGCGATTGGCCATTTTTCTTAACCGCGCTGCGCAATGTGGCGGAGGCCAATGGCGGCCTCGGCGTGCTTGCGGAAAAAAGTAACCTCAATCGTCAAAATCTTTATAAGGCACTTTCCACCACAGGAAACCCCAAATTAGGCACGCTGGGAGCCATTCTCAGGCCGCTTGGACTGCGCCTAAGTGTGCAGCCTTTATAGCCCCCCGAAAAAAAATTGCGTCCCCCCCCTTTACAACCTTTATAAAATAGGGTAGGGTAAATCTATAAGCTGAATAATAATGTATAAAGAACAATACAGCTTATTTCGTTTTTTCCCTCCTCTCCTGAAACGAAGCCGCGTATAGCGCGGCTTTTCCGCATGGGCATTTGCCTCTGCGGCTTTGTGTGTGTGATTATGTCTTGCCGCCGCTGGGTAATACTCCGCCCAGCGGCGGTTTTATTTCTTAATATCTTTTTCCGGCATAACAAGGCGTCATCTTGAGTGCAGCAAAACCAAAGGTTTTGCGGAATCGAAAGATCTCCCTCAGAATAATAAGGAGATTCCTCGACGGCACAAAACCTAAAGGTTTTGTTAGCTCGGAATGACGTCATGTAAAAATGACAGATGTCAAGGTATCCCACCTTTCCATTTTTAAAGGTGTTTCCCATGTCCGACCTCACCCCCCAAGACCTCCTCGATTTTCTCGCCCGCATCGTCCACGGCGAACCCATAGAAAGCCTAGATGCCCCCGGCGTCCCCACTTTCGAGCAACGGCTAAAAACCGTGCTCGCGCTCTTAGGAAAACCTGAATTTATGGCACAGCAGCAACACAATGACCCCATCTACACCCCCGAAACCGTGGCAGCACTCCGCAATGAAATCCTGGAGCAGTTGGCTCGCCTCCGAGCCGAGCAGCCGCCAGCACCAGTTTCTGGAGAGCCTGAGTCCGGAGGCGCTGCATCTCCTCAAATATGAGTGGCAGTTCTGGGCGCGCGCCGAACAATTACCGCCCCCCGGCGATTGGCACGCGTGGATAATCCTCGCCGGGCGCGGCTGGGGTAAAACCCGCACCGGCGCGGAATGGCTGCATCAGTATGCGGCGGAAAACCCCGGTTGCCGCCTTGCGCTCGTTGGGGAAACCGCCATGGATGCGCGCAGCGTGATGATTGAGGGCGAATCGGGGCTGCTCGCCACGATGAAACCGTGGCTCCGCATGGAATACAAGCCCTCCCGCCGCCGGATTGTCTGGCGCAATGGCTCGATAGCCGAGGTGTTCAGCGCCGAAGACCCCGAACAGCTGCGCGGGCCCCAATTTCATGCCGCGTGGTGTGATGAGGTGGCAAAATGGCAGTATCCGGCCTCCTTGGATAACCTGCTGTTCAGCCTGCGCCTTGGCACGCAGCCGAAGTTTGTCGCCACAACAACGCCCCGCCGTGCGCCGATTATGCAAAAATTACTGGAACTGCCGCATCATGAAATCACGCGCGGCAGCAGCTATGACAACAAAGCGCACCTCCCCGAAACCTTCCTACAGCGGCTTGAGACCATCTATAAAGGCACGCGGTTAGGGATGCAGGAGCTATACGGCGAATTGCTCACCGACACCATCGGCGCGCTCTGGAACCGGGCAATGATTGAGGCAACCCGCGTCACCTCAACCCCCGGCCTCGTGCGCATTGTCGTTGCCGTTGATCCGGCGGTCAGCACCGGCATCACCGGGATTATCGTCGCCGGACTTGGCAGCAATGGGCATGTCTATGTGCTGGCGGATGCAACGGTTCATGCATCCCCCGATGCTTGGGCACGCACCGCTGTGCGGCATTTTAATCTATGGAATGCCGATCGCCTCGTTGCCGAAGTCAACAACGGCGGCACGCTCGTTGAAACGCTGCTGCGCACGATTGAGCCGGGCTTGCCCGTGCGTCTTGTCCGCGCCGCCATTGGTAAACTGCCGCGCGCAGAACCCGTCGCCGCGCTGTATGAACAGGGCAGGGTGCATCATGTTGGTGTTTTTCCCGAATTAGAAACCGAGCTTACAACGTATAACGCCGCCTTAGGCCAAGCCTCCCCCGATAGGTTGGACGCGCTGGTCTGGGCGGTGACAGAGCTCGTGCTCGATCCTATCACGCCGCTGAATCCCCGCATTCGCGGGGTGTAGCCGTTTATTGAATCAATCGCAAAATTTTTCCCTCCGGAGTTCCCATGCTATCTTTTCTCAAACGCCGCCGCCGCGCATCCGCAGGCGCAACCCAATGGTTTGAATACCCCGGCACATTCCAAGCGCGCAGCCTCAGCCGCGATTATCTCTCCCTCGCCGAAGCCGGTTTCCGCGAAAATCCCGTCGTCTTCCGCGCCGTGCGCGACATCGCCGCCGCCGTCGCCGAAGTGCCGCTGCTCCTCTATAGCGCCTCCGGCGTTGAGTTTTCTAAGCATCCACTGCTCACACTCCTGAATCGACCCAATCCCCAGCAATCCGGCGGCGCCTTCTTTGAGGAAGCCGCCACGCATCTGCTGCTCGCCGGAAATGTATTCATCGAATGCATACGGGATGATGCGGGCAACCCGCGGGAGCTCTGGCTCCTTCGCCCCGAACGGATGCAGGTTATCCCCGGCGCACACGGCGTTGCGGCCGGATATGTCTACCGCCTCGGCGAGACGGAAAAAGAATGGAGCGCCGACGCCGTGTCCGGCCTCTCCGCCATTCTGCATCTGAAATCCAGCAACCCGCTCGATGATTGGTATGGCCTTGCGCCGCTTGAAGTGGCGGCGGGCGCGATTGAGCAATACAACGCGGCGGAGGTCTGGAACCAAGCGCTGCTCAGCAACGGTTGCCGGCCTTCCGGCGCGCTCGTGGTTGAGGGCGGCAAAGAGGGCAGCGGCTCACTCTCCGAAGAACAATTCCTGCGTCTCCGCAGCGAGCTTGACGGCCAGTATTCCGGTGCGGTCAACGCCGGGCGCCCCATGCTGCTCGAAGGCGGCCTGAAATGGACAAGCATGATGCTCTCGCCCCAAGACATGGATTTCCTCGATATGCGCCATGCGGCGGCGCGGGCGATTGCAACGGCCTTTGGTTATCCGCCGATGCTGCTCGGCATTCCCGGTGATAATACGTATTCCAATCAAAAAGAAGCCCGCCTCGCGTTGTGGGAGCAAACGGTGTTGCCGCTGTTTAATGCCCTTGCGGGCGGTCTGTCGCGCTGGCTTTCGGCCTGGACAGACGACAACGTGCGCCTTGCGGGGGATATGGACGCGCTGTCGGCGCTGCTGCCCCGCCGCGAAGCCTTATGGGAGCGCATCAACGCCGCAACGTTTCTGACCGATGCGGAAAAGCGCGAGGCGCTGGGGTATGGTTCTGGCTCCGGTAGTGGCGCGAACCAGAAAGCAGCACTAAAGAAAAAACCGCTGCCTAAAAACTCGCACTAGACAGATTCGGACGGCTCAACTATGACTCTATCCTCGCGCGTGCCCAGATAGCTCAGTCGGTAGAGCAGAGGACTGAAAATCCTCGTGTCGCTGGTTCGATTCCGGCTCTGGGCACCACGTGCT
>JAJTHO010000026.1 GCA_021297975.1 Alphaproteobacteria bacterium | reverse complement strand
GCGCGAAAATTCGCGGTGATAGAAGAAATTCGCCCGCTTTTAGAAAAAGATAAAGCAGTCTTCAGCACGGTGGACGGTGTGCGCGTCAATACAACTGATGGTTGGTGGTTGCTGCGTGCGTCCAACACGCAAGATGTTCTGGTGGCGCGCTGTGAATCCCGCGATATGGCTGGGTTAGAGCGGGTGAAAGGCAATTTATCCAACTATTTGGCGAAATTGGGTCTCGACAGTTCTATCTTGAATGCGGCGTAAGCCTTGTGTAAGGTGTTTCTAATAAGTTTTATTGCGCTGCAACAAAAAAGACCTTGACGTTTACCATGTATTCATTAAATACATAGATAACGGCTATGTTGCACTGCAACATAACTGTTAACGCAAACATTAAAGGAATGCATCATGAGCACCGCCCGCACCAAATCGGCAAACAACCAGAACACCGTTGCCAGCAACGTGTCCGCTGCAGCGGCTCGCGCCGTTGAGCCAGTGGTTAACGCCATTGAATCGTCTATTGCTAACAACTTCAAATCGCTGACGCAGGGTATGACCCAGTTCAGCGGCAACATGAAACAAAACTCACAAGAGGCAATCAAAACCATGACCAACAACTACGAAGATGCCAGCGCGTTTGGCAAGCAAGCAATCGAGAGCAGCATTTCTGCTTTCAACAGCCTTGTTCAATCGATGGATCAAATCAGCAAGCTCGGCCTGCAACTCAGCCAAAGCATGTTTGAAGCCAACGTGGCGGCAGCGAAACAACTCTTGGCCGTGAAAAACGCTCAGGAAGCTTTTGACATTCAGTCAACACTGGTAAAAGACAATATCGACCAAATGATTAACAATGGCACAAAACTGAGCCAAGTGAGCATGGAAGCCGCCAACAAGGCGTTTGCTCCCCTGCAAAGCCATTTTAACTCGGCTGTTGAAGCGGCTGTTAAAAAAGCTGCCTAATAGGCCTTACTACTTCTTTGAAAAGCCCGCCACACGGCGGGCTTTTTTTATCGCAACCCACTATATATGTTCGCCGGACGTTTAATACTATTTTTACCCTTTTGCGTTATGCCAGAAAATAGAATCTATTTTATAAGGTCATGGCATGTCCATTCCAAGGCGAATACAAAAGATAATTGGCGGTGTGAACGAGAACGTGCAGCGCTTTGCGCGCTCGAATCAAGAGATTGCCTCCCGCACTAACCTGCTGGCATTAAATGCGCACATAGAAGCCGCCCGGAGCGGGGATGCGGGAAAAGGCTTTCAGGTAGTTGCCGATGAAGTGCGGCGGCTAGCAAAGCAAGCCAGCAGTAACGCCAAAGAATTTCGCGACGTTATGCTGGCGGATATTGCGGCGGGTGTGGCAACGACCGATAAAATCTTTATGATTTTGGAGGATGTGCGTATCGTGGATATGGCGCAGACATTGGTGCAGCTCATTGTGCGTAATTTGTATGAACGCACTGCAGATGTACGTTGGTGGGCAACCGATAGCGTTTTCTGGGAGGGATTAAAACAGGATTTGCCTGATGGTGAATTTAGACCTGCTTCCGAGCGGCTAGCCGTTATCAACACCTTTTATTCCGTTTATACAAACATGGTTCTGGCGGATAAAAAGGGTAGGATTATAGCCTGTTCCGCAGGCAGGGGTTATGATCATTTGATAGGGAAGAGTGTTGCGGATTGCGCATGGTTTCGTGCGGCGCTGCACAGTTCAAATGGTGATGCCTACAGCACAGACGATGTTCAGTTTTGTCCGCTGCACCAACGCCATACGATAACATACGCCGCAGCAGTGCGCGATGCCGGCAAGACCAATGGCGATGTTCTGGGTGTTTTGGGCGTTTATTTCGACTGGCAAGATCAGGCGCAACAGATCGTCAGTGATCCAGCACTTTTTAACGCCGATGAGCGAAACTCAGTGCGGGTGTTGCTTCTTGATGGGCACAACCGCATCATTGCATCGTCGGATGGTCAGGGACTTTACACAACGTTTATGCTGAATGGCCATTCTGAAGTGCGCGGCAGTTATCGCAGTAGCGACGGTGTTATAATCGCTTTTGCGCGGACGATGGGGTATCAGGGCTATGATGGTCTTGGCTGGCATTGTGTGATTGCCAAGGCGCCTTCTGCAAAAGAGTTGGAGGGTTAATCTATGCATCGTGATGTGCGCGCCATTATGGAGCGATTAGAAAAGAATGCTCAGCATTTCAGCGGCCTGAATGAGCATATCTCCGGCAAAACCAATATGCTGGCATTGAATGCAACGATTGAGGCGCTTCGCGCCGGGGATGCGGGCAGGGGGTTTGCCGTTGTTGCGGGTGAGGTGAAGAATCTTGCCAGCCAGGCTGCCAGCAACTCGCGTGAATTTCGCCAGAAAATGGCGGAGCAGATTCAAGAAGGTCTCAAACTCACGGAACAATTAGCAACGGATGCAGATGATAATCGTTATGTGTCTATGGCGCATACACTGGTGCAATACATCGTACGCAATCTTTATGAGCGCACAGCGGATGTGCGCTGGTGGGCTACTGAAGCTGCGTTTGTTGATGCGCTCACCAATCTTACACCGGATGATTGCCTGAATGCGTCAGGCCGCCTTGCAACCATTAACCGCTATTATTCACTATATATGAATTTAGTGCTTGTGGACACAAAGGGGGTCATTGTGGCTGTTTCCCGTCCTGACCGATATAGTCACATGGTCGGCGCACACGTTGATGCAGCATCATGGTTTCAGCGCGGCATCAAAACGGCAAACGGCAACGATTACATCAGTGATGATATTCATCGCTGTACGTTGCATGGCAATAAGCTCGTGTCTATTTTTGCAACGGCTGTACGTTATGGCGGGGATTTACACGCCGCACCTATTGGGGTTTTGGCAATTGTTTTTGATTGGGAAAATCAGGCGCGTGGTATTGTATGCGATGAAGCGGCGCTGTCGGATGAAGAAAAAAAGTGCAGCCGGGTGCTTCTTTTGGATTCAGAGCACAGAATCATCGCCAGTAGCGACAATAAAAATTTGCTCAGTGCTTTTCCGCTGCCTGTGGATCAGAAAAAAGGTGCTTACCGTGTGGATAACGGCATGATTGTGCATTTTGCCCAAACCAGTGGTTATCAGGAATATGATGGCCAGGGCTGGTACGGTGTGGTGATAATTTAACGCTGTTCAGCGCGCACTTGATTTGGTGCGTTTCTTCTGTCATGCTACGCGCTCTTTTGATGAGCGGGTGTAGTTCAATGGTAGAACTTCAGCCTTCCAAGCTGACTGTGAGGGTTCGATTCCCTTCACCCGCTCCATTAAGGACATTCAGATAATAGGTGACAGTGTGCCGATGACAGATTATCTGTAACCGCTGTTATCTTAATCAGGAGGAGCATAGCTCAATTGGTAGAGCGTCGGTCTCCAAAACCGAAGGTTGGGGGTTCGAAGCCCTCTGCTCCTGCCACTTTTGGAATTTAAATTTTAACGGCTAACAAAAGCAGTGTCGCTATGAAAAAAACACCACAAACTGTTATTGCTCCTGGCGAGCGTGACCCGGATGCAGTCGCCCCGCGCGTTAGCGTGGCGCAATATGTGCGTAACATAAAAATGGAGCTTTCTCGTGTCGTGTTCCCCACGCGCAAAGAAACTACGGTCACAACCATTATGGTCTTTATCATGGTGGTGATAATGTCGGCTTTCTTCTTTATGGTTGATCAAGTATTGTCTTGGGGCGTGCGGCTGATTCTGGGTTGACGCAGGCGAATAGCCATGCTTTAAGCGGTGTCGACGCGACATTGTTCGCGAATACCCTTTTTTTGTCTTTTTGTTAGGATGTTTTCATGACTGTTTCCGATGCCGCACCCGGTGTGACAAGCTCTGCTAAATGGTATGTTGTCCATGTGTATTCCGGCTTTGAGAATAAGGTTAAGGCGGCGGTGCTGGAGCAGGCAGCTAAAAAAGGCCTCGACCACATGATTCACAACATCGTGATTCCGGCTGAGGACGCAACGGAAATGCGTAAGGGCACTAAAGTTAACGTGGAGCGTAAGTTCTTTCCCGGCTATATTCTGGTGCAGATGGATTTGACGGATGAGTCTTGGCACTTGGTTAAAAACACGCAGAAGGTTACGGGATTTTTAGGTGGCGGCGCAAAAGGCAAGCCGGTGCCGATTTCAAATTCTGAAGCTAAGCGCATGACACAGCAGCTCACCGAAGGTTTTGGCTCTATACGCCAGACTATATCGTATGAAGTCGGCGACTCTGTTCGCGTCATCGACGGGCCCTTCAACACCTTTGCGGGTTCAGTGGAAGAAGTTGATGAAACCAAGCGCCGCCTTAAGGTTGCCGTTTCCATCTTTGGTCGCGCTACGCCGGTTGATTTGGATTACAATCAGGTGGAAAAAGCAAATTAATCCTGCTGCATTACGGTATTGCAGTAATGCTGTTATTGTGATATACTAATTTCATGTATGACAGTGTATCCATCACCGAGCGCGGCACGCTGACCCTGCCGGCGCATCTGCGCAAAGCCATGGGCTTAACCGGCGGCCAGCAGTTTATCATCACGGCGATGCCGACGGGCGAATTGCTACTGCGCCCCGCAACCACTATCCCGATGGAAGTCTATAGTGAAGAGCGTATCGCTGAATTTGCCTCCGAAGAAGCGGCAATAAAGACCCTGTTAGGCACATCGCACGGGGCAGTGTGAGGATTTTCCTCGATGCAAACGTTCTTTTTTCTGCCAGTAACGTAGGCAGTGCGTTGCATGCGTTTGTTCATCGTCTGTGCGAAGCGCATACAGTCGTCACCAGTTTTTATGCTCTGGATGAGGCGCGTCGTAATGTGACTATCAAGCGCCCGGGTTGGTTGGATGATTTTAAAGGATTAACGCGGTGTGTTGAATGCGTCTTGGATGCGCCCTTGCGGTTTGACGTGGTGCTCGCGGAAAAGGACAGGCCGATTCTCGGGGCGGCCATCGCGGCGGGCTGTGACTATCTGTTGACCGGGGATAAAAAAGATTTTGGCCACCTGTATAATAAGGAAATCGGCGGGGTTACAGTGGTCAGTTATACGGCGCTTGCGCAAAAAATCCTGAATTAACCCCTTGACACCGCGCCCCTAATCCGCAATACACGCACTCCTGCGGAAGAGACGCCATCTCGCACCGCAACCCTTGAAAGAGAGGTTTTATGGCAAAGAAAGTCGCCGGGTACATTAAGTTACAAGTACCCTCAGGCAAAGCAAACCCGTCGCCCCCCATTGGCCCGGCCTTGGGTCAGCGCGGTTTGAACATCATGGAATTCTGTAAGGCGTTTAACGCCCAGACGCAGGGTATGGAGCCGGGCACGCCGCTGCCGGTTGTCATCACCGCGTACACGGATAAATCGTTTACGTTTATCACCAAGTTGCCGCCAGTGAGCTTTTTCTTGAAAAAAGCTGCCAACATTAAGTCTGGCTCGCAAACACCGGGTCGCGGCTTTGCCGGGCAGATTAAAAAATCGCAGCTCCTTGAAATTGCGAAAAAGAAAATGCCTGATTTGAACGCAGTGGATGAAACGGCTGCGGCCAGCATGATTGAGGGTTCTGCCCGCTCCATGGGTCTTGAAGTGGTGGAGGGTTAAGGAATGGCACTCGCAAAACGCATTAAAAAATACAACGAAGGCTTTGATAATCAGAAGTTATTCACTTTGGATGAAGCGGTAAAGCTGGTGAAGGCTAAAGCAACAGCTAAGTTTGATGAGACCGTTGAGGCCATTATCAATCTTAATGTTGATCCTCGTAAATCTGAGCAAAACATTCGCGGCGTGATTGCGCTGCCGCATGGCACGGGTAAAACACTTCGTGTTGCCGTGTTTGCCAAAGACGCAAAAGCCGATGAAGCCCGGAAAGCCGGCGCCGATATCGTGGGCGCGGAAGAT
>JAJTHO010000058.1 GCA_021297975.1 Alphaproteobacteria bacterium | reverse complement strand
GGCCTATGCGATGCGTAAAGCCTCGTCTGTTTTGCGGGCACTTTCCGACAGAATGCCGATGAAGGCGCACCGTAAAACGGCGACGGGCAATGAAGAAATAGAGCTTAGCGCCATTGTGATAGGCGATGAGATTGTCGTGTTTCCGCATGAAACAGCCCCGGTTGATGGGGTTGTGACGGAAGGACACGGTACTATGGATGAATCGTATTTAACGGGTGAGCCGTATCAAGTCTCAAAAGCACCCGGTGCGGCGGTGTTATCGGGGGCGATTAATGGCGAGGCCGTGCTGACCATTCGCGCTGAAAAACTACCCCATGATTCTCGCTATGCGCAAATTATGGAAGTGATGCAGGAGGCAGAGCAAAAACGTCCCCGCCTCACGCGCCTCGGCGACCAGTTAGGCGGCGCGTTTGCTGTGTTTGCCCTGATCGTGTCGGGGATTGTCTGGCTTGTAACAGGGGATGCCTTGCGGTTTTTAGCGGTGTTGATTGTTGCGACCCCGTGTCCGCTAATTATCGCCATTCCGATTACGATTATTGGCGCAATTTCGCTGGCGGCGCGATGCGGCATTATTATTAAAGATCCGACAGTGCTGGAGCGTCTGCCCACCTGCCGCACAGCGATTTTCGATAAAACAGGCACGCTGACGTATGGTAAGCCCGAACTCACCGATATTCTTCCCGCTGCCGGTTTAACGCAAAACGATGTGTTGGCAAGAGCGGCAAGTCTGGAACGCTATTCCAAACACCCCTTGGCACAGGCGATTATACAGGCAGCGGCAAAGGCAAAACTGCCGCTGATGGAAGCTGATAGCGTTTCGGAAAAACCGGGGCAGGGTTTAACGGGGATGGTGAAGGATCAAGAGATCCGCGTCACGCACCGCAAGAAGCTGCTGCAAACGAGTCCTGGTATCGCCGCCACTCTGCCCCCGACAGCGGCGGGGCTTGAATGTATTATTATGATAGACGGTGCGTATGCCGCCACGTTTCGTTTTCGGGATGCGCCGCGTGAGGATGGCAAATCCTTCATCGGGCATTTGGCGCCAAAGCACCAGTTCAACAAAATCATGCTGGTATCGGGGGATAGGGAATCCGAAGTCAGCTATCTCGCGGGCATTCTAGGCATCAAAGAAACGCTGGCCTCACAAAGCCCTGAGCAAAAAGTCGCGATTGTGCGGGCGGAAACAGCCAAAGCACCAACGCTGTTTATGGGCGATGGGATTAACGATGCGCCCGCGCTGGCGTCAGCAACGGTTGGCATTGCCTTTGGCCAGCACAGCAGCGTAACCGCCGAGGCGGCGGGCGTTGTTATAATGGAGAACTCTCTCACAAAGGTGGATGAGCTGCTGCACATCAGTACCCGCCTGCGCCAGATTGCCTTGCAAAGCGCCATTGGCGGCATGGCGTTGAGCCTTATCGGCATGGGCTTTGCGGCCGTAGGGTATATTAATCCGGTGCAGGCGGCGCTGTTTCAAGAAGTGATTGATGTGCTGGCGATTACGAATGCGCTCAGGCTTAGTCTTGGAAAAGTCGTAGTAACAGATTTCGAGCCTATGCCAGCCAACGCAAAATAGTCTGATGCAGGAAATAGCCGCCCGCGAGGAGCACTAGCCCCAAACCCCACGTTTGCCAGAAAGACAGTTGCAGTCGTTCAGCAAAGAAAAACGGCAGGAAGAACAGCCATGAGACGGGCACAGCAATAATGATGCTGCGGGCGTATTTGGAAGACAGGGCAAGGCTTTGGTGGTCGGTGTAGGAAAAGGCCAGCGCGAGAATGGAGACGAGGGGCAGTGCGGTGAGGAAGCCCGCGAGTTCGGGGCGCTTGCCGGAAAGCCAGGAGGTGCCAAGGATGATGGTCACGGCAATGGCGATTTTAAGGGCGATGGGCACAAACCCCTCCTACACATCATCGGGTATTATTATGGATATTTATTATACCAGTCAGGCCATTATCAGCGGTCATCCGCATCAAGCAGGCAGCCTGCCCAATATTCCCGCGCATGAGATCGAACGTGTGGTGCAAGCAGAGATTATGGCTTTCTGTAAAGATGATGCCCGACTACAGCCGTGGTTACAAAACGAAACACTGCAAAACCAAGAAACTCTCCTCAAAGCGGGGCATGACCTACACTTTGAAGCCCCCGATCAAGAAAGGTTGTTTTTTAAATCGCTGATTCGCCGTGTGGAACTTTCTGATAAAAGCATCACCATTGAACTCTCCAGCAACGCGCTGATTCCTGTCTTACGCGGAAAAATGAATGGCAAGCCTCCTGTGGATGCGGGACAACCTATTATGTTAATGCGCCCCATAAAGCTGGCGGCCACTAAAAATGGCAGTAAAGTGGTTGTCGGCAGCATGGCTTCAGGAAAAAATACCCAGCTTCTGAAAGCTATAGCCCGCAGTTTCCTCTGGAATGAACAGCTGCTTTCAGGCGAAAAAAGAACAATGCAAGATATTGCAACAGGGGAAAGCATCAGCTCCACCACCTATATCGCCCGCGTGATGCGCCTCAGGTTCCTTGCCCCAGACATTATCGAATCAATTCTGGAAGGCACCCAGCCTGCCGATTGGACAGTAGAAAAGCTCTTCGCGATCCAATCGACCAACTGGCAAGAGCAGCGCATAGCGCTTGGCTTAATGTAAGCCCTGCAACAACATACCGACAAAATCGGAAACGCACTGCCAAATCTGCAAACGGAGACTCTGCGCCATTTGGGCGGCTTTTATTCTCTTGTTGAGCACTCTCTCAGGTGACTTTGGCGGCGCTGAATATGCAAAAGCCCGGGGAATGTCTAGACTTTTTCAGTTGTGTTAAGTTATTGTTATTAAACACTATTTATAGTGGCGGATGAGGTGGGATTCGAACCCACGGAAGACTTTCACCTTCGCCGGTTTTCAAGACCGGTGCCTTAAACCGCTCGGCCACTCATCCGCTGCGCCCTTCATAAAGGCACAATTATTTTTTTACTAGTCCTGTTGCATAAAATCCGTTAACGAGCTGCATTATAAATGAGAATTTGTGAAAATAGGCATCTACCCCGGCACTTTTGACCCAGCAACAAACGGCCATTTTGATATCATTGGGCGTGCGGCAAGGCTTGTTGACAGGCTCATTATTGCCGTTGCGGAGCATTCCGGGAAAAATACGCTCTTTAATGTTGAAGAGCGAATTGCCTTAATCCAAGAACACTTACCCAAAATGGGCGCATCGAATTTGCCGCAGGTTATGCCGATTCGTGGGCTTTTGATTAACTTTGCTCGTGACCATGATGCAACGATGATTTTTCGCGGCCTGCGGGCGGTTGCGGATTTTGATTATGAATTTCAAATGGCGATGATGAATGCGCGGCTTGCCGATGATATTGAAACAGTTTTTCTGATGGCCTCTGAAAAGCACCAATTTATTGCGTCTAAACTAGTTAAAGAAGTGGCGCGTTTGGGCGGCGACATCTCTTCTTTTGTACCGCCGAATGTGGAAGCTGCGCTGCGTAGAATATAGTTTTTTTGCTGCGCCGCAGCATAATAACGTGCGGCCTCCTGTAAACAAGCCAGTGTTGAATGCTGCAGCGCAAAACCGCAGAAAACCTGCTGTTTCCGCTTGCACCATGATTTTGTGCGGGGTACACAACACAAAGCAATGGGTATGAAATATGGCGTCAGGTAAAAAAGCCGCTGCAAAAACAACGGCAAAAACAGGTGCGGCACACAACTCCGCAAAGCTTCTACAGTACTATCGGGACATGCTGCTCATCCGCCGCTTTGAAGAAAAAGCCGGACAGCTTTACGGCATGGGCTTAATCGGTGGTTTTTGCCATTTGTATATTGGGCAAGAGGCCGTTGTTGTGGGGCTGCAAGATGCCATAACCCCTGAAGATAGCGTTGTTACCAGCTACCGCGATCATGGTCATATGCTGGCCTGCGGCATGGAAGCACGCGGCGTGATGGCCGAACTTACCGGCCGCGCTACTGGCTATTCCCGCGGCAAGGGCGGCTCGATGCACATGTTTAGCCGCGAGAAAAATTTTTATGGCGGTCATGGTATCGTTGGTGCGCAGGTGCCGATTGGAACGGGTATCGCCTTCAGCTATAAATACCGCAATAAAGCTAATGTATGCTTGGCGTATATGGGTGACGGCGCGGTCAACCAAGGGCAGGTCTACGAAGCCCTGAATATGGCGGCGCTGTGGAAACTACCGGTCATATACGTTATTGAGAACAACCAATACGGCATGGGAACCAGCGTGGCGCGCGCCTCGGCCAACGTTGATTTGTATCGTCGCGGCGAAGGCTTTGGCGTTCCCGGTGTTGCAGTTGACGGCATGGACGTTATGGCGGTTAACGCAGCCGCGCAGGATGCGGTTGCCTATGTGAAGGCTGGCAATGGCCCCTTCATTATGGAAATGAAAACATACCGCTACCGCGGTCATTCGATGTCGGATCCGGCAAAATACCGCTCTAAAGAAGAGTTGGAAAAAATGAAGACTGAGCGTGATCCGATTGCGCGTCTCAAAATCGCCTTAGACGCACAGGGCGTAACCGAAGCGGAATTCAAAGCGATAGATACCGATATAAAGGCAATTGTTGCTGATGCAGCAGAGTTTGCGCAAACAAGCCCAGAGCCAGATGTATCAGAGCTTTGGACGGATATTTTAGTGGACGCGGCGTAAGGGGATAGAATGACTATGGCTGTACAAGTTTTAATGCCGGCGCTCTCGCCAACGATGACTGAAGGCAAGATTGCTCGCTGGACAAAAAAAGTCGGTGATGCCGTGCGCGCCGGTGATGTGATTGCTGAAATTGAGACCGATAAAGCCACCATGGAAGTGGAAGCGGTGGATGAGGGCATTTTAGGCAAGATTCTTATCTCTGAAGGCACAGATGGTGTGAAGGTAAACACGCCAATTGCTTTGATAGCTGCAGAAGGCGAAGATTTATCCGCATTGGCGGCGAATGAAAATGCGGGTGCTAAGGCGGAAACATCGTCGTCTAGCCACGCTGCTTCTGTTCCAGCAGCACCCATATCCTCAAAACAACCGCAGGCAGCACCGCTTTCTTCGGATCCTGAATACGGTACAACACAAAAACAAACCGTCCGCGAAGCTCTCCGCGATGCGATGCAGGAAGAAATGCGCCGCGATGAAAACGTGTTCGTCATGGGCGAAGAAGTGGCGGAATATCAGGGCGCGTATAAAGTGACGCAAGGGCTCTTGGCAGAATTTGGCGACAAACGCGTTATTGATACACCCATTACCGAGCATGGTTTTGCAGGGCTTGCCGTTGGTGCAGCCTTCATGAAACTGCGCCCGGTTGTTGAGTTTATGACCTTCAACTTTGCGATGCAGGCGATTGACCACATCATCAACTCTGCCGCCAAAACGCTGTATATGTCTGGCGGACAGATGGGCTGCCCCATCGTGTTCCGCGGGCCCAACGGCGCCGCGTCGCGTGTTGGTGCCCAGCATTCCCAGTGCTACGCCAGCTGGTATGCGCATTGCCCCGGTCTTAAAGTTATCGCGCCGTATAGCGCAGCCGATGCGAAAGGCCTGCTGAAGGCCGCCATTCGCGATAATAATCCGGTTATTTTTCTTGAAAATGAAATCATTTATGGCTGGTCTTTTGATGTGCCGACTAGCGCTGATTTTGTGTTGCCGATTGGAAAAGCGAAAGTTCTGCGCGAAGGAACAGACGTTACTATCGTTGCCTTCTCTATCTGCGTGAAATACGCGCTGGACGCCGCCGAAGAGCTTGCAAAGCAAGGCATTGAGGCGGAAGTTATCGATCTTCGCACTGTGCGCCCACTGGACATTGAAACCATCGCCCACAGCGTGCGCAAAACCTCACGCCTCGTCAGCGTTGAGGAAGGCTGGCCAGTTGCCGGTATGGGCTCTGAAATGGCAGCGGTGGCAATGGAAAACTTCTTTGATTACCTCGATGCGCCCGTTGTGCGCGTGACGGGCAAAGACGTTCCCCTGCCCTATGCGGCAAATTTAGAGAAACTCTGCTTGCCAAAG
>JAJTHO010000181.1 GCA_021297975.1 Alphaproteobacteria bacterium | reverse complement strand
GCATTGAGCAGTTCTTGTTCAGCGTCGAGAACATCAATAACGGTGCGCGAGCCAACCACGGCCTCTTGCCGCACCCCATCCAGCGCCACTTCCGCGGCTTTAATCTGGCTGTTAAACGATTCAATCTGCGCGCGTGCGGTTAAAAGCGCGTTCCATGCACGAATGGTCGCCTCGGTTGCGTTACGCTCCTCATTCAGCATTTCAGAGCGGCGCTGCGCTTCGGTTTGCTGCGCCTGGCGCACTTGCGAATATTCCGCACCGGATTGATACAGCGGCACAGTTAGGCGTCCCGTCACGCTCATCGTATCCGTGGTTCCGCCCAGTACGCTGGTGTCTTCTGCTGATTGCGCCTGCGCCTCAAGACGCACTTCTGGTAGGGCTGAGCCTTTTGCTTCGCGGATGTTTTGCTCGGCTGCATCGCGTGCGCCCATCGCCGCCAGAACACGCGGCGCTTCTTTGCGCGACGTTGTCACGGCATCATCAAGGTTTACCGGCAAGGTCAGTAAAATATCCGGGCGTTGCAATTCGCCGGGGATGCGCCCGACGACGCGCTCATATGTTGCGCGGGCGGAATTGAGCGTACCGGTTGCCTCTGTCACATCAGAAGCAGCTTTCGCTGAGCGGGATTCTGCCTGCGCGACATCGGTCAAGGTTACTTCGCCAACGCGAAAGCGATCTTGTGTTGCTTCTAAGTTGCGTTTCAACACCTGCACGTTGTTGTTGTTAACGTTTAAAACGGCCTGTGCCTGCACCACATCCATATAGGCTGTGACGGTTGCGAGCAGCACTTGCTGTTCGCGGTCTAGCAGCAGGGCGCGTCCGCGCTCAATAGTTGCCTCAGCGGCTTTTGTTGCAGCAGTGGTGCGTCCGCCGCGATAGATGGGCTGCTGCGCGGATAGGCCGTATGTGCGCGGGTTACGCTCTTCTTTCGCGCCGGTAAAGGCGCGGCTGTTTGTTTCATCCGTCTGGCCGTAGGTTGCAAAGGATGAAATTTGTGGCCGCCAGTTGGAAATGGCTTGGTTGTAGGTCTCGTTCGTTGCCATTAATTCTTTGCGCGCGGCGGCGAGATCAGGGTTTGTTTCGTACGCAGCAGTAAGGGCGCTGGATAATGTTTCCTGAGCAGTTGCATACACGGGTAAGGCAACGCACAGCAGTGCCGCAACAGCGGTGCTGGCTAGATATTTTTTTATAACAGCGCGCATAGTATCCCCTAATAGGCTCTTAATGTAGTTGCACTATAGGTTTCGAGCAACCACTTGTTTAAACCTTTCGCAAGGCGGGATTAAGAAAGTGTTACGGTTTTTGCCGATTTAGAAAAGCGTCATTCCGAGTGAAAGCCGCGCAGCGGCTGTAATCGAGGAATCTCCTCCTTAACGGGGAGATCCCTCCACGTCGCTGCGCTCTGGTCGGGATGACGTCCCGTTAAAGCAATGTCCGCACATCACTAAGATGCCCATTAATCGCCGCGGCTGTTGCCATAATCGGGCTAAGGAGATGCGTGCGCCCGCCGCGCCCTTGGCGGCCTTCAAAGTTGCGGTTGCTGGTTGAGGCGCAGCGCTCACCCGGCGCGAGTCTGTCGGCGTTCATCGCCAGACACATCGAACACCCCGGCTCACGCCAGTCAAAACCCGCCTCGCGGAAGATAACATCCAGCCCCTCGGCTTCGGCTTGCTGTTTCACCAGCCCCGACCCCGGAACGACCATGGCGCGAATGCCGCTCGCAACCTTGCGGCCTTTGGCAACGCCCGCTGCGGCGCGAAGGTCTTCAATCCGGCTGTTGGTGCAACTGCCGATAAACACGGTATCAATGCGGATATCCTCAATCTTTGTACCGGGGGTCAGCCCCATGTATTCGAGCGAACGCGCCACGGCCTTTTGCTGGCCTGGGTCTGAAAAGCTCGATGGGTCTGGAATGCTGGCCGTAATCGGCAACACATCCTGCGGGCTGGTGCCCCAGGTTACATGCGGCGCGATGTCTTCGGCTTTGAGGGTTATCTCCCGGTCAAAATGCGCGCCGTCATCGGTTTTTAGCTGTTTCCACAAGGCAACAGCTTTATCCCAATCCGCGCCTTTCGGGGCAAGCGGCTTGCCCTTGAGATACGCAAATGTCGCCTCATCCGGGGCAATAAGGCCAGCGCGCGCGCCCGCCTCAATCGACATATTACACACCGTCATGCGGCCTTCAACGCTCAGGCTGCGAATGGCAGAGCCGGCAAATTCCAAGACATACCCCGTGCCGCCCGCCGTGCCGATATGGCCGATGATGGCGAGGACGATATCTTTTGCTGTCACGCCAAAACCCAGTGTGCCTTCGACATTAATCCGCATGTTTTTTGCGGGTTTTTGGAGGAGTGTTTGCGTGGCGAGCACATGCTCAACTTCCGATGTGCCAATCCCAAACGCCAGCGCGCCAAACGCGCCGTGGGTGGAGGTGTGGCTGTCGCCGCACACAATAGTATTACCGGGCAACGTGAATCCCTGTTCGGGGCCAATCACATGCACAATCCCTTGACGCGCATCGTCCATCCCGAAATAGGTGATGCCGAATTCGGCACAGTTTTGCGCGAGTGTATCCACCTGCAGCTTTGATTCCGCGTCTT
>JAJTHO010000186.1 GCA_021297975.1 Alphaproteobacteria bacterium | reverse complement strand
GTTGTCATGGGTCACACTATCTATATGCGATTAGTAGGAAATAAGGTCAAGCGGCATAACACGCACCGCGACACAATAGGGCTATTGAGCCATACTGCGGGAAAAAGACTAATTATTTGACATTTATCACATTTTTGATTATAATAATTCTCAGCAATGAAAAACCGTCCACACCCTGGCTTTCTTTCCTTGGCAGCAACGACTACCCTTGCTGCCTTTGCGTTTACTACTTTTGCACCCCGCGCTGCCGCCCAAGAAACCATAACACCGATCATTAACCCGACCATCGAGTCAACAACCCCGCTTGCTACCCTGCAACACCCTCCGCGCTATACCCTGCGTCCGGGTGAAAAACCGCTCAATATTCTTGTTTTCGACTATGCTACGCCGCTCGAAGACACGAATTACTCCCACGGCCCCGGCTTTGTGATCCCGGCTATTATGCGCACCTTGGGCGCACCAGGAGATGGCCTGTACCGCGTCACCTTTTATAACATAAAGGGCGGTAAACTTAACGCGAGTATACAATCGGCTCTAGCGCAAAACGAGACCATCACGGCGGCTAATTTTTCACTCGGCTGGGATTTTGAATATGGGGCAATGAGCAGAATTTTATCTGAATACAACCAAGAATCAACGACGGTGACCAAAGACAATCTGGCTGAACACAGCAGCACTATTCTGCGTCTTATTGAGGATGGCAATGTTGAGCAATACCGCCAGATGCTGCAATTTTACTATCAAGAGAACGGCTTATCGCCCAAAGATGCAGAAGAACGCGTCGATACGGATTTGTATGCGTTGCAGGATACAAAAGGAACAATCCCCCTTCTTAGCAGACTTGCTGAGAAGGCCGAACTGGGGTTTTTCTTGTCCACAGACAACGTCGATTCCGAAAAAAAATTTTCGTTGTACAGCCTTATACAGCACCCCAAAATTTATCATGTTGCATCACTTCAGCGCAGCATAGAGCCGCGTGATGCTTTTCCCCAAATTGCCTACCAAACAGCGCTGAATACCGCCGCAACATTCCTTGCAAGCGCCGTTTCTGGCCGTATTACACCCTTTACACTTTCACAACCCATAAAAACAAACGGCGCGGTCAATTCAAACACCACCACCTTGACCGATAGTTACTTTCGGCCAACAACGGAACCACGCGTGTTTACTGCGCATCAAGGGCAACTGTTAGACCGCGCTCTTGCCACAAGCCAAACGAATAATGCACTGTTCGCAACACCCGCAGATATTGCGGTATTTAAGCAAAATAACTTCATTTTCAGCGCCCTTAGTGTTACCCCCAATGCACCCGAAGCAGAAAAATTATACCCCCTAAAGGATGCCATGGATTTAATGGCTCTCACCCCTCAGCTGCGTGCTGATTTAGCGGCGATAGCGCAGCAGCCCCATAAAACCTATGTTTTATATGACAATAAGAGTGACAGATTCTTAAGAAGCGGCAATGTACCAATTCTCTTTTCACAGGCTGATGATGGCTCTTTAAGAGCAACCACTCTGCCAACTTGGGGCGGCACATCACTCGCCGCACCCACGGCAATGGCGCGTGAGGCTATTGTTCGAAAATTTATACCAACGGATCTACACACCGCCCTGCACTATGCCGCCGCCACGAACAGCACCCTCGATATTCGCCGCCCTCTGATCGAACAACCCGTTGGCAATCTTGCAACGTATTTGCACGCCTTAAAAAATGGACAGCAGCAGCGCTAACCGTCGCTTCATATCCCTTGCCCATGTAATATAACATGTTATATTATACACGCTGCGCGGGTACTTCGGCTAACATTAGAACCGCGCCGGGCTGAGGAGCGCATGAATATATCCATATATCTTGAGCCGCCGCTGCTCAAAGCCCTCGAAGACAAAGCCAAAGAGCAAGGAAAAAAGCGCAACGCCGCGATTCGCGAGGCGGTGGAACGCTGGCTGCGCAGCGGCGAAGCAGAGCACGTTGAGGGCTGGCCGCATATCCTGACCCAGCTCGGCGATGGCGGTAATCTGCCGCCTTTCGAAGCGCACCGCAAAGAATTGACGACGTTTGCGGAGGCCACAGCATGACCGTCCTGACCCACCTTATCGACACCAGCACCCTGACCGATTTGTTTGCCCGCGATGTGAGCACGCTGATTCAAATTGAACACCATGACCCCCGCGCGCTGGCCATTTCCGCCATCAGCGATTTTGAGCTGCAGGCCGGACTGATAAACCCCAGCAAGCGGCTGGATAACGACCGGGCACTCTATGCCTTCCTCAGCCAGCATTGGCGCGTCTTGCCGTTTGACAGCATCGTTGCCCCGGTTGCCGCCTCCTACCGCGATTATATTAAGCTGTCCGGGAAGATTGTTGGGCATTATCAATTGCTTATAGGCGCAACGGCTAAGGCGCACAACCTGACCCTCGTTACCCGCACCCCCGATGAATACCAGTTTTTGCCCGATCTCACCGTTATTGACTGGCAAACCGACGTGTCGTCATGGTTTCCGGAGAAAAAAGCGGCGCGGTCTGCTGTAAAGAGCGCGGCAAAACAACCCCTTCATGACGAAGTAACGCCTGCTTAAACGCGATCCCGCCAGCATAGCCAGTGAGCGCGCCGGTACTGCCCACCACCCGGTGACAGGGAATGAGCACCGCAATCGGATTGCGGCCGCAGGCCATGCCCACTGCCCGGCTGGCGGATGGCCTGCCAAGCTGCGCCGCAATCTGGCCGTAACTGCGCGTTTCACCGAAGGGGATGTCCAGCAGTGCCTGCCAGACCTGCTGCTGAAACGCTGTGCCGAGCGGGCGGAGTGGCGGCAGGGAAAGCGCCGTCTCGCCCGCGGCATACGCGGTTAGCGCCTCAACCGTTTGCCCTAAAATCTTTTCGGCGGCGACGCTGCCGCGCTTGCGCCCTGAAACGACTGAAAAATCAAGACGCAGCAGCGCATCATCATCGGCCACAAGGCGCAATGCGCCAAAGGGTAGGTCAAGGTGTAAAACTGCAGTCATAAAAGCCCCCTAGCCATACACTCTAGGCTGGTCTACCACCTCTATCAATGGCCGTCATAAAACACATCCTCAACCACACCCACAACTGTTTCAGAGCTGCATCTCTGCAAGCATCAAATCTTCCTGTTGATGGAGGGTACGTGGCAGTCCAACATTTTTTGCCAGCCCCATCTTCTCCAACCAATGGATAAATGTCCACGACGGATCAAGCTGACCTTTTTCTAGACCTATACGTGCGGACTCCGGAAATGCATGATGATTATTATGCCAGCATTCTCCGTAAGTAATAATGCCCAGCCCCGGAATATTTGATGCTTGGACGCTGGCTCCTTTCACACGCCATTTGCCGGGTCCGGGATTGTGGCAGAAATAGGTAATTGTCCAATGACCGACAATACTAACGGATATCCGAACAAATATTCCCCATACAACCCATGACCACCCGCCAACAAGATACAATAGTATTGCCAACGGCACTTGATGAAATTTCCATGTCGCTTCAAAAAATTGATACCAACGATCCTGCGCCAGTTCATCTTCGATTATGAATTGAGGTGGCCGCATAAATTCAAAGCGGTATGTGAGTTGCCATACAATATCTTGCCAATAGCTGCGTCTGTGCGCAAAAAAATCATGGCACTCCTGTTGGCGCTGCGCCCAGTCGCGTACATCATGTATGCGCAATATACTAAATGGGCCCGCCATGCCAACGAGGACACCAATATATATGAGCAGCCGTTCAAGCCATTTAGGACATTGATAAGTCCTATGAATCATCATGCGATGCATTCCGGCGCTGTGCCCGATAAGCAGCGAAAAGTATGTCAGAATGCAAAACATCAGGAATGCACCCCAAGTAAATGTTAAAGGAGCGAGAACAATAGCGCCCGCAATCATCCACCAATTCCATGCAGCTTTGTTAATATCCAGAACGGGCTGTCCATCGGTAGCTGAGGCATCCGAGCCATTTACTCGAAGAACGGGCTGCATCATGAGCTACTCCACTTTTCTATTTTGCTTGGCCTTTGCAGCTTCTTTGCTTTCTTTTTTGAAAATGCGACGTTGCAGACAAAAATCGGGCAAAAACTCTGACTAGCCATCCACTCTAGGCTGGTCTACCACCTCTATCAATGGCCGTCATAAAACGCATCCTCAACCACACCCGCACGCGCAGACTGCTTGCTGCGCTGGGCGCGGTGTATCTGCGGGTTGTCTACCGCACGACCCGCTGGGAACTGTGGGGAACGCCTCAGCGCGACGCGATTAAGGCGAACGAGGCGCCGATTATCGCCTGTTTCTGGCATAACCGGCTGATGCTGATGAGCTATCCGTGGCAGGAAATGCTGCCCAAACCGTTTTACATGGTTCAATCCGCCCACCGGGATGGGGTTTTGGCGGGGACGGTGATTAACCATCTGGGGCTTAAGAATATTTATGTTGAGCGCAAAAAGGGCGGCCTGGGCGCGTTTCGCACCATGCTCAGCACGTTGAAAAACGGCGGCAACATTGGCTTTACGCCCGATGGCCCCAAGGGCCCCCGGCAGCGGATGACGCTGACCCCGCTGCTCTTGGCGCAAAAAAGCGGCGCGCTGCTCTATCCCACAGCGGCGAGCATTTCCCGGCGGCGTGTGCTGAACACCTGGGACAGATTTTTGATTATCTTCCCGTTTAGCCGGGGGATTACAGCGTATGGAGAGCCTTTGAGTGTGCCGAGGGATGCAGACGCCGATGAGCTGGAGCGGTTGCGGCTAGTGTTTGAGGGGCGGATGAACGCGCTGGCGGCGAGTGTGGATGCGGCGTTGGGGTTTGTGCCGATTGAGGCGGCGTGATGCTGTTGCTCTATCAAACGCTGACAACCCTTGCCGAGCCGCTGCTTCTGCTCCTGCTGCGCCTCCGCGTGCGGCAAGGCAAGGAAGACCCGGCGCGGTGGCTTGAGAAAACTGGCATCCCCTCCCTGCCCCGCCCTTTGGGCACGCTTGTCTGGTTTCATGCCGCCAGCGTGGGCGAAAGCAAGGCGGTGTTGCCGCTGATAAGCCAATATTTAGCCGCGCATGAAGACCGCAGCGTCCTTATCACAACCGGAACCCGCACGGCGGCCGCGCTGCTGAGCGGCCAGTTGCCGCCCCGCGCCGTGCACCAGTTTGCCCCCTTAGATAACCCGCGCTGGCTGCGGCGGTTTCTCGCGCATTGGCAGCCAAACGCGCTGGTGCTGGTGGAATCGGAATTGTGGCCGAATATGCTGCAAGAGACCGCGAAACGCGCCCCCGTTGCGCTGATAAACGCCCGGATGTCGCCGCGCAGCCAGCGGCGCTGGGGGCGGTTTAACGGCCTTGCCCGC
>JAJTHO010000033.1 GCA_021297975.1 Alphaproteobacteria bacterium | reverse complement strand
GAGCTTATCCGCAGTCTACCCGATGCTTTGGAAGATCGTGCGCGTATCGTTAAAGATGTCGCCGTTGCTGGGCCAAATTCCTATGTTTTGTATTGGATGCAGCACGCGCTCCGCGTTGAGGCAAATCCGGCGCTGGAAACCGCATGTTTTATTGCGCATAAACTGAACAAACCGCTCCTTATTTTTCATGACATTCTTGTTGAAGGTACGGCGCGCCAAATGGCCTTTGTGCTTCAGGGCGCCTTGGAAATTCAACAACGCTGTGAGGAACAAAAGCTATCCTATGCTGCTGCTCTGTCAACGCCGAGCGAGCCAATAGAAAATATAGTAAAATTAGCAGCTTCTGCTGCTGTTATCATTACCGAAGATATGCCGACTTTAGCATCGCTCAAACGCATTGCCGAAGTTGAGGCACGCTTTCACGACATTCCATTTATTCGGGTTGATGCACACTGTGTGCTGCCGCCGCTTAAAGTGGGTAAGCTGCACACATCGCTGGAATCATACCGCGAGGAAACCCAAAAACTTCGCAAAGGCCGCTTTGGCTATCCCTGGCCGGTGCATAATGTACCCACGCCAAAGCCTTTTACCGCCCTGCCGCGCAACATACTTTTCTTAACGTTATCAAAGCAGAATCTTCCCGAACTTGTCAGCCTTTTAGAGGTTGATCAGACGGTGCCGGCTACCATGCATTTTTACGGCGGCACAACAAAAGGCAATGAAGTATGGGCTAAAATTGCGCAATACGGGATTGACGATTACCCCACAACAAAACGCTATCCCCATCATTATGCGTTTCGCTCTATTCAACCTTATCTGCGCTATGGGATGGTTTCGCCATTTTTAGTCGCAAAAGACGCGTGTTTGGAATCAAGTGATAACGCTTGGAGCTTTATTGAGAACGTCATTTTATGGCGTGAATATTGTTATAACTATTTTTTTTGCCGCCGCAATTCCGCACCTACTCTGCAAACGCCGCAACACCACAAACCGACATACAGCTTTCCCGATTTATGCGCAGGCAATACGGATGATGCTGTTTGGAATAAACTCCAGCAACATTTTCGCGATACAGGTGTGCTGCATGAACATTTATTCAGCCCCTGGCTGGCGCGGCTTTATGAATGGAATCGTCCGGATATTCATGCGGCGCACATTGCCGAACAGCTGTATCGTCGCTATGCACTCGACAGAGATGACCCCGTTGCGCAGGCTAGCTTTCAACAGCTTAGCAACACTTTCCCCGGTGATTCTGCCCCCGGAACAGCCAGCTTTCAAAGCCCCTTCGCCGAGACGCTCTACAACAGCCTTGATAAAACCGCGGCTATTATTCCTAAGCCTAAACGCAGCGTTGCCATAGTCGGCGCTGGTGTGAGCGGTTTAGCAGCAGCGCAACTGTTAAAGCGGCATGGTCACAGCGTGAGTATTTTTGACAAAGCAAAGCGCAGTGGCGGCCGCATCATGAGTAAAAAAATCGGCGGGCAATCGTTTGATCGCGGCGCGCCACTATTTACAGCAACCTACCCCGTTTTCCGCAATCTTATTGATGTTTTAGTAGAAAAGGGGGCTGTGCAGCAATGGCAGAACCGCATGTATCTCAGCGACAGAACGGCGCAGATGCGGCTCAATAAGTATCCCTATATTGCCGTGCCTTCTATGTCGTCACTTGCCGATGTGATGGGCGAAGGTTTGGAAATAAAGGCGAATAATCTAGTTAGCCAGCTAGTTAAGCGTGATGGTGGCTGGTCTTTATTTTCAGCCGAAGGCGAATCCTTAGGCTTTTATGATTATGTGATTTTAGCGATGCCTGCAGCGCAAGCCGCGGCACTGCTCACTGCCCTACCGCAACTGCAACAGCTTATCACCAGTGTTGTGGAGATGCAGCCGGTCTGGTCAGTGATGATGACATTTAGTGAACCGCTGCGCTACGAATTTGATTCTGCGGCGATTAACGAGGGCGCGGTCGCGTTTGCCTTTCGCGAAAATTCAAAACCGGGGCGCGAAATCGGCATTGAGTCGTGGCTGTTACAATCCAGCTATGGCTTTGCCAAAGCGCATGAACGCACCCCAAAAGAACAGGTTATTGCCTCGCAAATTGAAGCGTTTACCAAGCAGTTTAATCTGAAAATCAAAGAACCTGTTGCCGCAGACGCACACTTCTGGCGCTATGCTAAGGCATCTGCAATCTTGCAAAAAGCCTGCATTATCCGCGATAACGTTGGGGTGTGCGGCGATTGGTGTTTAGGCCGCAGGCTAGAGGATGCCTTTGTCAGCGGCACCGCCATTGCCAGCCGCATTATCCATGAGATAGCGAACAAATAACCGGCGTGTGGTCGGAGGGGCGTTCATTGCTGCGCGGGGCGGCATCAATATGCGCATCCGCTAAACCCGCCAGCGCCGCCGCGTTCGCCAGCACATAATCAATCCGTGCGCCTCTGTTTTGCGGAAAGCTGCCGTCGCGATAATCCCACCAGGAATATTCCCGCATCTGCGGCTGTTTCAGGCGGTAGGTATCAAACAGCCCCGCGCCGCAGAGCCGCGCAAAGGCGGCACGCTCAGCCTCTGTAAACAAAATCCGGTTTTGCCAACCTATGGGGTCGTGCGTATCCAGCGGCGATGCGGCAACGTTAAAATCACCGCCCAGAAAATAGGCTTCTTCGTCGGCTAAACGGTCTTTCACGAGCGCCGTCAGCACTTTATAAAATTCCATTTTATAATCATATTTCGGATCGCCCGGCTCTGAGCCATTGGGCACATACACGCTTGCAACGCGGCGTTTACCGCCAATCAGCGCCTCTATATACCGCGCCTGCGTGGGGTCTGGGTCATTGCCATCAAGACCGATGCGCACATCCTCTATTCGCTCGCGTGCCAGAATCGCCACGCCGTTATAGGTTTTTTGGCCGTGCACCGCCGCGCTGTAGCCTAGCTCCATAAATGCCTCATGCGGGAAGGATTCGGTAACGCCCTTGAGTTCTTGCAGCAGCAACACATCCGGCTTTGCCGCGCGCAGCCAATCCACCACCTGCGGCAGGCGCGCATTTAGCGAATTCACGTTCCACGATGCAACAGTCCAGCTCATTTCAAATCCTTGTTGTGGGTGCGTCATCCCGACCAAGGCTGACGCACCTTAAAAAATAGAGTGCGTCTAAGGTCATCTCTTGACACCCCTATCCCAATTGGCGCACGTACGCAACATATGCACGTCTATCCTTATATCGCCAGCCTCAGCGGCCTTCGCGTCACGCCATCCGAAGCTGCTCTTTTCCGCGCCTTTCCGCCCGCCGGGTTTATTCTGTTTCGCCGTAATGTGGACACGCCCACACAGGTTAAAGACCTGTGCGCAACGCTGTATAACCACAGCCCCATACGCCCCTTGCCAATTCTGATTGACCAGGAAGGCGGCCGGGTACAGCGCCTGAATCGGCCCTATTGGCCAGCGTATCCGGCGATGGGAACGTTAGAGGCGCCGCAGGCGGTGTATGATGCGAACGTGCTCATTGCAACCGGGCTGCGCGAGGTTGGGATTACAGTAAACTGCACCCCCGTGTGCGATTTGCGGCTTAACAACGCACACTTTATCATTGGCGACAGAGCCTTTGGCAGCACCCCCGATGCCGTGATTGAAAACGCGGGCGCGGTTATTCGCGCTCATAATGATGTGGGGATTGTCTCGATTTTAAAGCACATTCCGGGGCATGGCCGGGCAACGGAAGACAGTCACCTCGCGCTGCCGGTGGTGCATACGGGTTTAGACGTGTTGATGGAAACAGACTTTGCGCCGTTTAAGGCGCTGAACGCCCCGTGGGCTATGACAGCGCATATTGTCTATACCGCGATAGACGCAGCCCAGCCCGCAACATGGTCTCGCCGCGTTATTGAGCGCATCATTCGCGGCCATATTGGCTTTAAGGGCATTCTGATTTCCGATGATGTGGGGATGAAAGCGCTTACAGGAACATACCGTGACCGCGCCGCAAAGGCGCTCGCGGCGGGGTGTGACCTTGCCCTCCATTGCTCCGGGGAGCTTGAGGAGATGCAGGACATGGTGCAGGGATTGCTGCCCATGGGAACAGCCGCGCTTGCCAGACTTCAGGAAAGCATGGTATTAGGGCATAATAAAGGACGTGCGTATGCTTAGCGTGACTCATCTGCTGCTGATTCTGGTTGCCGTGGTTATTTTCTTTGGCCTTGGCAAACTGCCCAGCGCAATGGGCGATATTGGCCGGGGGATACGTTCGTTTAAAAACGGAATGCGCGATGATTCGGATGATAAGGATAAAATCACGCCGCCTGATGATAAAAAATAGTTATGGCGTCTCTCTTTTTACCTTCTTTCCGCACACGTCATCCCGAGCGGAGCGCAGCGAGCCGAGGGATCTCCCTTTATTTTGTAAAAGATCTCTCCGCTTCAGCCGCGTTGCGGCTTTCGGTCGAGATGACGCCTCGTGTAGATATTTTTTTGCAGCGCTATGTTTGAGCTGGCTTGGTCTGAAATCGCGATTATCGCCGTTGCCGCGCTGATTTTTCTTGGCCCCGAAGACTTAGCCAAAACGCTGTTTCATCTGGGGCGGCAATGGCGGAAGGTTCAGGATGTTTTTGCTGGGTTCAAAGCCGATTTCAATGCCCTTGGTTACGAAGCCGAGGCGCGCAGCTTGCGCGAGAAAAACGGCCTTACCAAGCCCGAAACTCCACTAACAATACACCACAAGCCCGATGACCAGCAGCCCCCCGCTTCTTGAGGGTGAAAACCTCAAAAAAATGCATCTCTATGCGCATTTGAAAGAGCTGCGTAAGCGCCTGTTGTGGTCTGCGCTCGGTATTTTGACTATGTTTGGCGTGGGCTTTTGGCAGGCAGAACCCGTGTATCAGTTTCTTCTACGTCCCCTTGCCGCCGCCATGCCCACAGGCAACAGCAACACCATGATTTTCACGGCGGTAACGGACGGTTTCATGACGCAAATGCGCGTTGCCTGGTTTAGCGCCCTCGTGCTGGCATTTCCGCTCTATGCGTATCAACTGTATGCGTTTGTGGTGCCGGGACTCTATGTGTCTGAGCGGCGCTGGTTTGTGGCGTATATTGCCGCTGCGCCGCTGCTGTTTACTGCTGGCTGCGCCTTAGCCTATTACGGCGTTTTAAAGCTAGCCTTTGAATTTTTCCTCAGTTTTGAAATGGCGCCCAGCCCGGATGCACAGACTCTAGGCAGCCAGTATTTGGGCAGCATCAGCCAATACCTCAGCTTTGTAACCGGTCTGCTGCTGGCCTTTGGCCTGTCGTTTCAGCTTCCCGTGGTGCTGACGGTTCTAGGCCGCGCGGGTATTGTTTCGGCGGCAACGCTACGGAAATATCGGCGGCACACGGTGGTGCTGACACTTATTTTCGCAGGCGTTGTCACGCCGCCCGATGCGCTCAGCCAGCTATCGCTCAGCGTGCCGCTGTATCTTTTATTTGAGCTGTCGATTTTGCTGATTAGCCTTAAAAAACCAGCCGTTACGCAATCAGAAACTGCGCCTCAACCTCAACCGGGGCATTAAGCGGCAAACTCGCAACGCCAATACTCGTGCGCGCGTGTTTTCCCGCGTCCCCCAGCACCGCCACCAGCAAATCCGATGCGCCGTTCATCACCGCTGAATGCTGGTTAAAGCTGGCGCTCGAGACCACAAAGCCGCCAAGGCGTAGCGCCCGCGACACACTTTTCCCCGACGTTTCCAAAAACGCATGAAGCTGTGATAGGATATTCACTGCGCATACTTTCGCAATCACTGCGGCGTCTTCAACCGAGACATCACTGCCCACAACGCCGGTTTTCGTTATTTTTCCGTCCTCAAACGGCAACTGACCCGAAATCCACAGCACGCGGCCATCAAAGACGGCGGGCAGATAATTCGCAACCGGGGCGGCGGGTTTAAACAGGGTTACGCCTGCGGTTGTTGCGGCTTTGTGCAGTTCTGATGCGTTCATGGTTCACTCCCCATTAAATTTCATGCCGAGAACGTCATTCCGAGCAAACCCGCCGTGCGCAGCAATGGCGGGTGATGCCGAGGAATCTCCCCTTCATCAAAGGGAGATCCTTCGACTGTGCAAAATCATGCGATTTTGCGCCGCTCAGGATGACGCCTTATGAAGAAAAAAGACAAACGTTTGACAAGCGCAGATAGCTGTGATTGAGACAAGATGCAAATAGTAAGAATAACCATGCTCGATTTTATGCGCCTTGGTGCTTTGGTTGATGTGTTCCTGTCCGGCAAGCTGGTTGGGGCGGATACGTTCGGCAATCGCTACTACACCAACAAGAAAAGCCGCCGCTGGGTGGTGTTTAGCGGCACGACCGAAGCATCCAAAGTTCCCCCCGAATGGCAGCAATGGCTGAACCGGGTTGAGGAATCCGCCCCGAATGTTGTGCATCAGCCGCCGCGTTTCTTCTGGCAAAAACCGCATCTTCCCAATCTTACCGGCACTGTTCATGCCTACCGCCCGCCCGGCTATATTATGGGCAAAGGCGCGCGCGACAAAGCAACCGGCGATTACGAACCTTGGCAACCTAAATAAGTGAGACGTTATGCAACGCAGTTTTATTGAAACTCTTCTTGGCGGTGTGGTGCTGCTTATTGCGGGGATGTTTATTATCTTTGCGTATAACAGCAGCAACACCCGCTCAAGCGGCGATGGCGGCTATGCGCTTTCTGCAAACTTCAGCAAAGTTGACGGCGTGACGGTTGGTACGGACGTGAAGGTTAGCGGTATTAAGGTTGGCCGCGTCAGCGCGCTCGAACTCGACCCTGCAACGTTCCTCGCCAAATTGACTATAGAAATTGCGGATACGATTAAACTGCCAAAAGATTCCGTTATCGCCATTAGCTCTGAAGGCCTTTTAGGCGGCAATTATGTGGCCATCACACCCGGCGGCGACCCAGATTTGCTAGCCGCTGGCGACAGCTTCAGCTATGCGCAAGCCCCCACCAGCCTAACCGAACTGCTCGCCCGCTTTGTTTTCTCTGCATCCAGCAGCACACCGGGCGCGTCTAGTGGTGCTTCTGCTGCTCCTGCCGTACCGAATTGAAGTGCAAGCACTTGAAACTGCTCACGCTCATAGCTGTTGTTATCTTTATCGCGCTTGCCGCGCTTGCCGAAGCGCAGCCTTTTAGCGGCCAAGAAACACGTAGCGATGAGCAGGAATTTCTGCCGCATATCCCAACCCCCGGCTTTGAATCAACCAGCACCCCCGCTGGCAATGAAGAGGCTATCACCATGCCGCCGCTGGGCGCTGAGCCGGAGAGCGCAGGCGGCCTAGAACCCGTTGCCCCGCCAAAGCCCGAAGCGCCCAATGCAAAGCAATACACCCCCAAAGCCATGGCGCGGCTGCAAGCACTCGATAAAATCACGGCACGGGTCAGCACGCTGGATATTGCTGTTGATGATGTGATGCGCTTTGGAACGCTGGTGATTGCGGTGCGCAGCTGTCAAGTTGCCGTGGACGAGGAAGCACCAGAGAACGCTGCGTTTGTTGAAATCAGTGAGGAAAAGCCCAGCGAGGCGATAAAGCGCGTGTTTACCGGCTGGATGTTTGCCAGCTCGCCGGCTCTATCGGCTGTTGAGCATCCGGTTTATGATGTCTGGCTTTTAGCCTGTAAAAACCCATCCACAAACGCGGGCGGCAACGCGCCATAATGAAAATTGGCGGATGTGTTGAGCGCACGCTCTAACAGCCGTTGATGAATCGCTTTGGGGATTTCCACCGCGCCAAAACGCTTAATATGCTCATTCACAAATTGCGTATCCAGCAGCGTATAGCCGCTGTATTTCAGGCGCAGCACCAAATCCAATAAACACAGTTTGCTGGCATCCGCCGCCCGGCTAAACATGGATTCGCCGAAAAACGCGCCGCCAATCGACAGGCCATACAGCCCGCCAACCAGATTGTCCCCATCGTGCCAGCACTCCACCGAATGGGCATAGCCCAGCTCGTGCAGCTCGGTAAACACTTCTAAGATACTGGAATTAATCCAAGAATCCTGCCGCCGCTCATTCACCGCCGCGCAGCCGCGAATGACACTGCGAAAATCGGTGTTAATCCGAATGTCAAAACCGCCGCGATACCAGGTTTTTTTAAGGCTTCGCGGCACATGAAATTGCTCGAGCGGTAAAATCCCCCGCCATGTTGGCTGTACCCAATAAAACTGAGGATCATCGCGGGTTTGCGCCATGGGAAACAAGCCCATTTGATAGGCGCGCAGCACCACATCGGGGGTGATGTAGTGAAAATAATCCATCCGCTCAGCCGACCGCAAACGAGCTGCCGCAACCGCAACCGCTCGTTGCTTGCGGGTTTTTGATGGCAAAGCTCGCGCCAATCATTTGCTCAACATAATCCAGCGTTGCGCCGCTTAAAAATTCAAGCGACGTTTCATCCACCACAACCGAGACATCGTCGGCGCTGTATAGGTGGTCATCCGCGTTGCGGGCATCGGTAAAGCTGAATTTATATTGAAAGCCCGAACAGCCGCCGCCATCAACGGCAAGGCGCAGCATCAAGGCCGGGTTGCCGCGTTTTTGTTGCAAATGGCGGATACGGTTCGCTGCGGAGGGGGTGATAACAATCGGTTGTAACATACGAACAACATAGCACAGCACCGTTAAAAAACCAAAAAACTTTATAAAGGTATGGGGCTATGCTATAATAAGCCATGACGTTGCCCTTCAAACCACGCCTAGACATTCTGCCAGCTGCACAGCTTTTATTATGGCCGGAATTAGCTGAAATACCAGCAGAATTCACACTGTACGGCGGCACAGCGATTGCGCTGCATCTGGGTCATCGGCAATCGATAGATTTTGATTTTTTTGGAACACGCGCTTTTCAGCCCCAAGAGCTGCTAAATAGCCTGCCGTTTTTGCGCGACGCGCAGATTCAACAGCAACAGTCGAATACCCTGACATGTCTGGTTAACCGGGGCAGCCCGGTGAAAATCTCATTTTTTGGCTTACCGGGGTTTGCGACGCTGGCTGAGCCGCTGCGAACCCCTGATAACGGCCTAAAAATTGCTTCACTCCTTGACCTTGCCGGAACAAAAGCCGCCGTTGTTCAGCAGCGTGCCGAGGCAAAAGATTATATCGATATCAATGCCCTGTT
Organism: Alphaproteobacteria bacterium; assembly: GCA_021297975.1. Lineage (GTDB taxonomy): Bacteria > Pseudomonadota > Alphaproteobacteria > JAJTHO01 > JAJTHO01 > JAJTHO01. The sequence goes on along the minus strand of JAJTHO010000033.1, from coordinate 20,392 downwards.
AAGCGCGGGTGTAACGCTGGAACAGGCTTTATCCGCTGCGGCAACGCTCTATGCGCCGCGCTTCAACCCGCAATTAACACTCAAAGCCCTCGCCTATTTCGAGGATGGCGACGTACCCTCCGTCCCGCCTGCTGCAAAAGAGCGGCTGCTGCGTGCTGTGGCTGCAACCAATCTTTCAAACATCACACGTTTAAAGACACTGTAATGGAGATTTCATTCACCCAAAGCCCCGATTTATTGGCTGTTGCGGCGCGAACGGTATGGTTTAAGCCGCCCGCCGAAAGCCTGCGCCAGCCCCTGCATTTTATTGCCCATGTGTTGACATACGGCCTCCATGAAGATGTAGTCATACTGCGCCAGCATGTGGATGATGCGTCGTTGCGGTATGCGCTTGAGAAGGCGCCGCCGGGAATATTTGATCCGCGCTCGTGGGCGTATTGGCATCTGATGACGGGTTTGTATCCGCCGCCGCCCTTACCAACGCGGCATTTACCCGGCTAATTTTGCCGCCAAACTCGCCTCTAAAAACATATCAATATCACCGTCCAGCACGGCTTGGCTCTGACTGGTTTCAACCTCGGTGCGCAAATCCTTCACCATCTGATACGGATGCAGCACATACGAGCGAATCTGATGCCCCCAGCCAATATCGGTTTTCCCGGCTTCGGTTGCGTTGGCCGCGAGTTCCCGCTTTTTAAGCTCCGCCTCATACAGCTTGGCTTTCAGCATCTGCATCGCTGTTGCCCGGTTGCGGTGTTGCGAGCGGTCAACCTGACAGGCGACCACAATCCCGGTGGGGATGTGCGTAAAGCGCACGGCGGATTCTGTTTTGTTGACGTGCTGCCCGCCCGCCCCTTGGGCGCGGTAGGTATCAATGCGCAAATCTTTTTCATCCACGGTAATTTCAATGGAATCATCAATCACGGGATACACCCAGACACTGGAAAAACTCGTGTGGCGCTTGGCATTGGAATCAAAGGGCGAAATACGCACAAGGCGGTGCACACCCGCTTCGGATTTCAGCCAGCCATACGCATTCAGGCCGCTGACCTGTATCGTTGCCGATTTTATCCCCGCGCCGTCGCCATCGGTGCGGTCAAGCTCAGCCAGTTTATAGCCGTGCTGCTCTGCCCAGCGCAGATACATTCGCAGCAGCATTTCCGCCCAGTCTTGCGCCTCTGTCCCGCCCGCACCGGCGTTGATATCAATATAGCAATCGTTTTTATCTGCCTCGCCCGACAGCATGGTTTCCAACTGGCGCGCACGAGCGATTTTTCCTAAACCCGCAAGCGCTGCTTCGGCCTCTGCCGCAACGGCGGCATCACCCTCGGCGTCGGCCAGCTCAATAAGTTCGGCATTATCCGTGATACCGCGCTCCAGTGTACGCACATCGGCAATGGCTTTTTCAAGCGCGTTGCGCTCTTGCAGCAGTTTCTGCGCCGCCTCTGGCTTATCCCAGAGTGTCGGCGATTCGGACAGGCTGTTTAATTCGGAAAGGCGCAACAGCGCGTTATCCCAGTCAAAGATGCCTCCTGAGCAAGGCGAGGGATTGCTCGATTTGCTCAATATTACGGCGGGCTTCGGGGGATAACGGCATGCTTGTCTCGTGCTTACTTCGCAACCACTAAACAGCTTGTGCCCGCAGCTTTCAGCGTATTACACACCTTCGCCGCATCATCGCGTGACGTCCAGCTGCCGGCTTGTAAGCGGTATAATGTGTTTTTGTCGGAAGCGTTCACAGGCTCAACAAATTTCTGTGCTTTGCCGAGTGCGGCGCTGTGGCTGCTGCGGATTTTTGTCCAGGATTCAGAAGCGAGTGCTTGTGAGCGCACGGCTGCGAGCTGAATCCGGAAAGACCCTTTGGTGACGGCTGCGGGCGTTGCCGCTGCTTTTGGTGCTTCTTTCGCCGTTGCTTTAGCCGGTGCGGCTTTGGCGGGCGCAACCGATGCTGTTTTTAACGGTTTAGTTTCGGCAGTTACCTTTGGTTTAGCGGCTGCATCATTGGCTTTAGTCGTTGCAGAGGGCTTAGTGTTTGCAGGGGCTGGCGTCTTTGTAGCGACTGGAGCAGGACGCGCAGCAGACGCTGAGGCCGCTACGTTACCCAACGTTTTTATGGTCTGGCTATCGCCAATGGTTGGAAGCGGCTGCAACACCTCAACATTTTCACGAGGACGCGCCACCGGGTTTGCTGCTTGTACAGCTTGGGGGGAGACGGCTAAAGGCTGTGTGGGTGTTGGGGTAATCAGCGGCTTCAGTGCGCCGCCCGCTTGCAGTGTCGTGTCTGTTACAACAGGCGCTTTATCCTGCGTTAAGTCTGGTAAACGGTTTAACGGCTGCTCTGGTGCGGGAGCGATGCGCTCAATTTGAGCCGCGTTCTCACCACCTGCAGAATTGATTTGAGAATAAACCATTTTATCCTGATTCGGAATTTCCATTCCCTCACTGTCTGCTGGTTTAATGCGCGTGAACGTTGTCTCAGGCTGTATGACAGCAACGGGAGCACCATCAGAATCAGAGCGTGAAAAACTAAAAGCCAAAAGCCCGGCAATACCGCCCAGCACAACAAGGGTGAGAACAATGCGATTAACCCGCGCGCGCTGGCTGTTTAATGTGCCCGTTGCATCAAGCAACGACGATACAACCGTATTATTGCGCTTTGCATCGGCATTATCCATTTTTTTATCGCTTGTTTGCAGATTTAGGTTCATCGCATCTCCTCCACCGCAGTGATATTTAATAGTTGGAATCCAGCAGCAAGAACGGCTTTTGTTGCCATTACAAGCACCAGACGCGGTGCGGTTGTAGCAAAGTCATTCGGCAAAATAAAGCGTAATTCGGCGTTATCTTTACCTTTATTCCACAATGCATGAAATGCCGCCGCGATGTCTTGCAGGGCAAAGCACAGGCGATGCGGCTCTGCAGCCTTTGCAGCGGCTTCTAATTGGCGCGGCCAGCCAGCCAGCAAACGCACTAAATCCAGTTCCGCAGCGTCGGTTAACTGTTGCAAATCCGCATCACGAAGAGTTGCCAGCGTACACGCGCCATACGCTTCATCCGCATGACGCATCACCGACGCGCAGCGCGCATGGGCATATTGCACATAAAACACGGGGTTATCTTTTGTTTGCTGACGCACTACATCAAGATCGAAATCGAACACCTGATCGTTTTTTCGGGTGAGCATCATAAAGCGCACCGCGTCACGGCCAATGTCTTCAATTAAATCACGCGCCGTGACAAAGGTTCCGGCGCGTTTCGACATTTTATACGGCTGGCCGTCTTTATATAAATGCACGAGCTGGCAGAGCTTTGTGTCAAGTGTGACACGCCCTTGTGACAGCGCGGCAACAGCGGCTTCCATCCGTTTCACATAACCGCCGTGGTCTGCGCCCATGACGTTGATAAGCTGTTCAAAACCGCGCTCAATTTTATCCGCGTGATAGGCGATATCACCGGCGAAATAGGTGGCGCTGCCGTCGGCTTTTTTAATCGGGCGGTCGGTATCGTCGCCGAATTGCGTGCTGCGGAAAAGCAGCTGCGGCCGCTCTTCCCAATCATCCGGCGTCTTGCCTTTGGGCGCGTCGAGCACGCCGGTATAGAGAAGGCCTTGTGCTTCCAATTTTTTTAGAGCCGCATCAATCGCGCCCCGCGCATGCAGCGCGGCTTCGGAAGAAAACACATCAAACCGCACACCCAGCGCGGTAAGGTCATCCTTAATCATCACCAGCATCGCGGCAATCGCAAAGGTTTTCGCGGCGGCTAAGGCATCGGCCTCGGAGGCACGCAGCCATCTATCACCATCGCGAGCAAACAGCGCCTGCCCCACCTCAACAAGGTATTCCCCCGGATACAGCCCCGCCGGAATCGCGCCGATAGTTTCACCCGCTGCCTCGCGGTAGCGCAGCATCACCGAACGCGCCAGAACATCCACCTGCGCGCCCGCATCATTGATATAATATTCCCGCGTCACTGTGTGACCTACATGCTGCAACAAACCCGCGAGTACATCACCAAAAACTGCGCCGCGCACATGACCAATATGCATAGGCCCCGTGGGGTTTGCCGAACAATACTCAACGTTCACTTTCTTTGCATTCTTTATTATCTTTGCTCCGTAAGCGTTGCGAGCGTTCAGTATCTCAAAAAGCTGCGCCAACCAAAACGATGAGTGAAAGCGAATGTTCACAAAGCCAGCGGCTGGCTCAATGCTTATTGCTTCAGGCAACAGCGGCTTTAGCAATGCGGCAATCTCTGCGGCTAAGTGTGGTGGGGATTTTTTTAAAGGCTTTGCAAGCAATAACGCTGCATTCGTTGCCATCTCACCATGAGCAGCGTCTTTACAAGGCTCGACTGTGATTTTATCGAACGCAACGTCCAAGCCGCCCGCGCATTGCTCTGCGGCTTGCAGTACTTTTTCACGAACAAAAGAATAAAGATTCATCTTATCACCTTATATAGCGTCACGGGGTCATCCCTCGTTCTGCAAAACCAACGGTTTTGCGTAATCGAAGGATCTCCCATAGAATAACGGGGAGATTCCTCGACAGCACAAAACCTGACGGTTTTGTTTGCTCGGAATGACATCAGTTTAAAATGACCATTGGCACAGATATTCATGGATTGATGCTTCTGTTTCTAATGATACAAATCAAACAACCGCTGGTGTTCTTTTTGTGCGTATCTATCTGTCATGCCGGCAATATAATTGGCAATTTGCCGGGCATTATACTGCGCATCACCATCGCGCAATTTCTGTTGCCACTCGGTAGGCAAACATTGCGGTTCGGCTAGAAGCAGCGTGAACAAATCCGTCACAACCCGCGCCGCCTTACTGCTCATAATATTAACCCGATAGTGGCGATACATCCGCTGCATCAGAAAGGCTTTGAGCTGGTGCAGCGCGCTGTTCATCGGCTCACTAAACGCCGCAATGGGCTTGCCGCAACCGCGCACATCAGCGGCATTTTGCGGATTGAGCGCGGCTAGATTCGCCTTTGTTGTTTCAATCAAATCCAGCATCATCACACGCATCAGTCGGCGTGTTGCCTCAAAACGCTGTTGGCTCTCGGATGCATCGGGGAAACGCTGCGCCACTGCCGCAAATTCTCGTCCAACCACAGGCAATTCCTGCAAGGCCTCAACCGTGAACAATCGCGCACGCAGACCATCGTCCAAATCATGATTGGAATACGCGATATCATCGGCAAGACTGGCAACTTGTGCCTCTAGGCCGGCATGGGTGTGCAGCTCAAGAGGAAAACGCTGGTTAAAAGAGGCTGTAAAAGCAGGGACTTCTTTAGCTGCAACGGGGCCATTATGCTTCACCAATCCCTCAAGCACTTCCCATGTTAAATTCAGCCCAGGAAATTTTGCGTAGCGCTCTTCAAGCTCTGTAACAAGACGAAGCGTTTGCTCATTATGGCTGAAACCGCCAAAAGGCTGCATACAGGCATTCAGCGCATCCTCGCCCGCATGGCCAAACGGCGTATGGCCAAAATCATGCACCAGAGCCAGCGTCTCGCCGAGGTCTTCATCAATCTGCAAGACGCGGCAGACAGTGCGGGCAATCTGGCTTACCTCTAATGAATGCGTAAGACGGGTGCGAAAATGATCACCTTCGTGGTTGACGAACACTTGTGTTTTATATTTCAGACGGCGAAAGGCCGTCGCGTGCATCACCCGGTCGCGGTCGCGTTGAAACGGCGTGCGGATGGGGTCTTCGGCTTCTGGATACAGCCGCCCGCGCGAGGTTGCAAACTGGGTGGCATAGGGCGCGAGCATGGCGCTACGCCGCAGCTGAGGTTTCAGGCGCCGCAGCCTTTGGCTCTGATAAAAATTCTTTTTCCAGCCAGTGGATGTTGTAGTCACCCGCAACGAAGGCCGGCGCTTTAACGAGGCGCTGATGCAGCGGTATTGTGGTGTTGATGCCCAGCACCGCGTATTCCTGCAGCGCACGCTTCATCCGCGCCAAACACCCTGCCCGGTCGTCCGCCTTAGTAATCAATTTAGCCACCATGCTGTCGTAATGCGCGGGCACGGTGTAGCCAGCGTACACATGCGAATCAACGCGCACACCAAAGCCGCCCGGCGCGACATAATCGGTTATCCGACCAGGCGAAGGAATGAAGGTTTCTGCGTGCTCTGCATTGATTCGGCACTGCATCGCATGACCATGGAAGCGCACGTTTTTCTGTGTGTAGCCGAGCTTTTCGCCCTTTGCTACGCGAATCATTTCTTTGACTAAATCAATGCCGGTGATTTCTTCGGAAATGGTGTGCTCAACCTGCAAGCGGGTGTTCATTTCAATGAAATAAAAGCGGCCATCCTCATAGAGAAATTCAAACGTCCCGGCGCTGTAATAGCCGAGTTTTTCCGCTGCGCTGCGCGCGACTTCGCCGATATAGGCGCGGAGTTCTGGGGTTAAGCCGGGGCTGGGCGCTTCTTCTAAAACCTTTTGGTGGCGGCGTTGAAGCGAGCAATCCCGCTCGCCCAGATGAATCACATTGCCGTGTTTATCGCCCAGAATCTGCACCTCAATATGGCGCGGGTGGCTGAGGTATTTTTCTATATAAACTGATGGATTGCCAAAGCAGGCCATGGCCTCGGAGCTGGCTAAACCAATGGCTTCTTCGAGTTCTGCGTCTGAATGCGCAACCTTCATGCCTTTACCGCCGCCGCCGCCCGCCGCTTTCACAAGCACCGGATAGCCAATTTGCCGGGCGATTTTTTGCGCCTGTTCGGTTGAAGTAATATCGCCCTCAGACCCCGGCACAACGGGCACGCCCGCCTCAATCATTGCCTGTTTCGCGGTAATCTTATCGCCCATAACGCGGATATGCTCGGCAGAAGGGCCAATAAATATAAAGCCGTGCTCTTTGGTTACTTCAGCAAACTGGGCGTTTTCCGCCAAAAAGCCAATGCCGGGATGAATCGCATCCGCACCGGTAATCGTTGCCGCGGACAGCAGGGACACCATGTTCAAATAACTGGCTTTTGAGGAAGCGGGCCCGATACACACGCTTTCATCAGCAAGGCGAACCGGCATCGAATCTTCATCCGCCACCGAATGCGCCGCAACCGTTGCGATGCCCATTTCCTTACAAGCACGAATAAGCCGCAGCGCAATTTCACCGCGATTGGCAATAAGGATTTTTTTTATCACCGCTTACTCCACCACCACAAGGGCTTCGCCGAATTCAACCGGTTGGCCGTCTGTGACCAGAATTTCTTTAACAACGCCGCCGCGCGGGGACGGAATGGGGTTCATCACCTTCATCGCTTCAATAATCAGCAGCGTTTGTCCCTTTTCAACGCGCGCGCCAACGGTAATGAACGCGGCCGCACCGGGGCGCGGGGAAAGATAGGTGTTCCCCACCATCGGGGATGTAATGGCATCGGAATTTGCCGCCTTTACCGGCGCAGCAGCAGATGCCGCCTGAACAGTGGGGGCGATAGCTGCGGTGTGAACAACGCTGCCAGACTGGCGCGCGACGCGAATGCGAAAGCTGCCATCGGCAACCTCAATTTCCGTGAGGCCGGTATCATCTAGCAGGCGCGCTAAATGCTTGACCAATTTGTCATCAACGGAAGGATGCGCAGCGGCAGGTTTTTCTTTTGTGCTCATAATAGGCCTTGTTAGCCTATCAGTGCCAGCAACGCAAGCCGATATCCATCCGCGCCAAGGCCGCATATCACCCCATCCGCCCGCTTGGAAACATAGGAATGATGGCGGAATTCTTCGCGTTGATGAATATTCGACAGATGCACTTCGATAACTTTATGCGGATACACGCGCAGCGCATCTAAAAGCGCAACCGACGTGTGGGTGTAGCCGCCGGGATTTATCACGAGACCCGCTGTGGTTTTGCTGAGTTCCTGTACCCAGGTAATCAGCTCACCCTCATGGTTTGTCTGGCGAAAATCCAAAGTAAAGCCGCGTTCCGTTGCAAGCCCTGCGCAAATTTTTTCTATATCCTTAAGCGTTGTTGAGCCGTAAACCTCAGGCTCACGCTGCCCCAACATATTAAGATTTGCGCCGTTCAGCACCGCATAGACAGGACGCGTGGACACTAGTCCTTCTTCCCTGCTTTACGCGCCTTGGCAATCAACTCTTGCAAGGCCTCAAGACCCACTGCGCCCGGTGCAAACTGCTCACCCACCACAAAGGCAGGCGTTCCATTAACGCCGATCGCGCGCGCCGCATTGCTGTTTTCAAACAGCTGCTTTTCTAAGGCGGGGCTTGCTATGTCGGTTTTTAATTTTTCAACATCCAGTTTCGCGCCTTTTGCCAGCTCTAAAACTTTTGCCTCATCCAGCTGGCCTTTGAAATTTAACATCGCCAAGTGGAAATCAAAGAACTTACCTTGTTTTTCAGAAGCCAATGCCGCCTTTGCCGCATACTTGCTTCCTTCGGATAAAATGGGCAAATCAACCAGCACCCAGCGGACATTTTTATCTGTTTTTAGAATTTCTTGTAAAATTGGCACGATGCGTTTGCAATAGCCGCAGTTGTAATCAAAAAATTCAACAACCGTTACATCGCCCTTAGGATTGCCCAGCACGGTTAAGCCATCGCTGCTCAAGAGTTTTGGCAGCACATCTTTCAAATTTTTTCCTTGTTCGGCCAGCATTCTTGCCTGTTCGCGTTCGCGCAGCGCGGTGAGCGATTGAATGATGACTTCTGGTTTTTCCTTGATGGTTTCTTCAATCAATTTGCGCACTTCATCTTTTTGTGCGGCGCTGAGTCCTTGTGCCTGAGCAGTTGCGGCGAGTGTCAGAGCAAATAGGCCAGCAAGTAATGTTGTTTTCATGCGTATCTCCATTTCGTGTTGTTAGCGGAATCTCTCGTCTTGTGCCAGCGAATTTTTCAATGCTTCCCGCAAATCCGACACGCGCACCATGGCGGTTTTGTCGTCGGCAAGAAGTTTTTCTGCTTGTTTTAATGACGATTCAAGCAATTGCCGATCGCGTTGCAAAAAAGCCCGCTCCGCCGTTGCGAGTGCCGCCTGCCCATCTTTACCTTGAAACGCATAGCTAAGCGCCAGCATCCGCCAGGCGCCTATATTGTCAGGCTCACTTATAACCACTGGCCGAACAACTTCTTCAATGAGGCGAGCGTTCACTTTGTTATTTTTTTCATCCGCAAGCAGCGCCTGTGCATACGCCATGCGCAGCGCTGGCTCTGTTGGCGCTAGGGCGTAGGCACGGGCATAATCTTCAATCGCGCCGTCAATATTCGCAAGCTCTAAGCGCAGTTGACCGCGTGTCTCATGCAAATACGCATCACCGGGAAATTGCTCAAAAAGCTTGGCAAAGGCCGCCTCGCCCGCCGTACTATCGCCCAAACGATAGGTGGCAATGGCCTTTGCGTATTGCAACGTTAGCGGGCTGTATTTAAACTTTGGCGGCACAATCCCCGCCGCAATCTGCTGGGGATTACCCAAAAAACCCAAGAGCTTACCGCGCATCCGCTCATGAGCTATCTGCAACTCTTTTGATACCTGCCGTCCTATAAAGGGCGATTCATCATTTTTATTTTTCAAGAAGGCTATGCGATCTTGCGTGAGCGGGTGGCTTTGCACATACGGATCCGCGCCCCTGCGCAGCAGCGAGGTGGAATCTAAAATCTGCATAAATTCATACAAGCCCGTGGGCGGCAATTCCGCCGCCGCAAGATACCGAACGCCGGCCTGATCGGCGGCGGATTCCTGGGTACGGCTATAGCGAAGGGCAAGGCGCTGGCCGAGCTGGCTGGAGCCGGTTAACACCGCGCCGAGCGCTTGCGATGAGCCAGACGCAACAGCCGCCGCACCGCCAACAACCATCGTTGCAATTGTTGCCGCAGAAAGACGGCTCAGCTCTTCTTGCGCACGCGCCAAATGGCCGCCGGACACATGCCCCAATTCATGGGCAAGCACGCCTTTGACTTGTTCGGGCGTTTCCGCACGCATTAATAAGCCCGTGTGCATAAACACATTCTGACCGCCGGCAACAAAGGCGTTGATATCGTCATTGTTTACGATATAAAGCCGCACCGCCGCAGGGTCTAAGCCTGCCGCAATAAATAGCGGCTGGGCGTATAGAGAAAGCGTGTGTTCTGTCTCTGCGTCGCGAATAAAACTGATGCGGCGTTCTTGGGCGTTTACAGGTGTTTGCAGCGCTGTAAGCAGCAATGTGAAGGCCAGAAAAACACTAAGGATTTTACTGTTTTGTCTGATACGCAAGGGAACCTCCAGAAATCACCTGACCTATTCCACGGGTCATCCTGAGTGCAGCAAAACCTTTAGGTTTTGCGAAATCGAAGGATCTCCCATAGAATAAAAAGGAGATTCCTCGACGGCACAAAACCTAAAGGTTTTGTTTGCTCGGAATGACGTCATTAAAAAATTACGTGCGGCAAGCCTACTTACCGACTCTACTATTTAACAATCCTCGACCACCAGCCTTTTTTACCGGTATCCGGCTTGCCGGTTATTTCATGGACAACGCCAACTTCTACTTTTGGCGCAATCTCACGCGGGGCATCGGCATCGCTGAAGGTTTTGATGATTTCAAAGGCAGGTTCACGCGGCGTTGTATCAAGCTGGGCGGGCGCATCACGGAAGGAGTCTGTCCGTTCTGGGCGTTCTGGCCGTTCTGGGCGCTCTGGGCGCGGCGCACGTTCGCCGCCCTCACGCGGGGTGCGTTCACGATCACGGTCACGCCCACGGCCTCTGTCTCTGCCGCCACGTTCGCCGCGTTCGCTTCGTTCTGTCCGCTCACGAGGGGGCTGAGCGCCGTCATCGTTTTGAGCGCCAACTTCATCATACGATACCGATGGCTCTGCATCATGCTCATCAAGGCGCTGTTCTGCGCCTTCGGCTGTGCCCTCTTCGCGCGAACGCCCGCCACGCGAACGACCACCACGACGACGACGCGGCCTGCCGCTGCGCTCACGGCCTTCGCCGCGCTGCTCATTAGGCTGATTATCTTTGCCGGCATCGCGGACATCATCGGATTCTTCTTCAGAGGAATCCACATCATCCGAATCATCCATTCCTGCGTTTGGAATGTCTGACCGCTCGTCTCGCGAATCTTCATTGTCGCGCCCACGCCCGCGGCCACGACCGCCTCGACTGCGGCGGCGCGCGCCGTCTGCGGTGTCATCCGCGTCGCCGTTGTTGCGGGATGCTGGAGACTTTTCGCCGCCTTCTTCCTCGCCGTCTTCAAGCTCAACTTGCTTTAACCGCTCAATCACAAAACCAATCTGCGGAACATGCGCATCTTCGACAAAGGTAACGGTTATCTCGTTTCGTTCTTCAAGAGCGGCAAGCACATGTCTTTTCTGGTTAAAGATATACAGCGCAACCGTTGCAGGTAAGCGGACTTGCAGCTTACCGGGCTTTTTAACGCCCTCATCCTGAAGCGCCCGCAGCACATGCAGCGCAATGGTTTCCGGCGAACGAATCCGCCCGGTTCCAGAGCACATCGGGCAAACCAGCGTGGAAATTTCGGTAAGGCTTGGACGCAGGCGTTGCCGCGACATTTCCAAAAGCCCGAACATACTAATTCGGCCAACCTGTACCCGCGCGCGATCTGTTTTCAGCGCATCGCGCATCCGTTTTTCCACCGCAACGTTGTTGCGGCTCGCAACCATATCAATAAAATCGATAACAATCAGCCCGGCCAAATCGCGCAGGCGAATTTGCCGCGCCGCTTCATCGGCGGCTTCTAAATTGGTTTTTAAAGCGGTTTCTTCGATGTTGCGTTCGCGAATCGCCCGGCCAGAGTTAACGTCAATTGATACCAGCGCCTCTGTTTGGTTTATCACGAGATAGCCGCCGGACGGCAATTGCACCGTGGGGCTTAAAATCGCGTCAATCTCTGCTTCCACACGCTCGGCCTGGAACAACGGAATCGGGTCTTTATACTGTTGAATCCGCTTCACATGGCTGGGCATCAGCATTTTCATGAAGCTTTTGGCCTCAAGATAACCCTTTTCACCCTCAATCAAAATCGTGTCGATGTCGCGTTGATAATTATCGCGCAGCGCCCGTTTGATAAGGTTGCCTTCTTCGTAGATTAATTCCGGCGCGGTTGCGCCCAATGTTTTCTGGCGTAAATCATCCCAAAGCCGCAGCAGGTATTCATAATCGCGCTTAATCTCGGCCTTGGTGCGCCCCATCCCCGCAGTGCGGACAATAACGGAAACACCGGTCGGAATCTCAAGCTCTTGCAAAATCTCACGAATACGGCGGCGATCTTTTACATCGGAAATCTTACGGCTGATACCGCCGCCACGCGGGTTATTCGGCATCAGGATGCAATACCGGCCAGCAATCGAGAGATATGTTGTTAGCGCCGCGCCCTTGTTCCCGCGCTCTTCTTTATTGACTTGAATCAACAGAATCTGGCGTTTTTTGATAACTTCTTGAATCTTATAGCGGCGCTTTTGCACGCGGCGCGGACGATCAAAATCATCATCATCGTTGCTTGTATCACGGCGCATCGGGCGATTTGCGGTGCGTTGTTGCGGCGCTGCATTCTCGTTGTCGTGCTCGGCATCGTGCTCGACGCTTTCTTCTGAGGCACTATCGCCTTCTTCGCCTGCTAATTGCTCAAAGGATTCTGAGCTTGTAACCGCATCAAAACTTTCAATTTCAAGAACAGGCTGCGCGTCTGTATCGCCTTCTTCTAATGGCGCGGAATCTGCGCCGTCTGTTGTGTCTGCATGTGCGTCGACTTCATCCAATAAATCCAAGTCATCATCGTCATTGTCTGCCTCGGCCTCTTCGGCAATTAAGGCTTCACGGTCTTCGATGGGGATGCGGAAATAATCAGGGTGAATCTCTGAAAACGGCAAAAAGCCATGGCGATTGCCGCCGTATTCAACAAAGCAAGCCTGTAAAGACGGCTCAACACGCGTAACTTTAGCAAGGTAAATGTTACTTTTAACCTGCTTCATCGTCAGGCTCTCAAAATCGAGATCCTCTAACTTGCGGCCATCTAAAATTGCGACACGGGTTTCTTCGGGATGGCTGGCGTCAATCAGCATTTTTTTAGTCATAGTCTTCTCCAAGTACTGCCGCACGCGCACGCATCAGGTTATCGAAACAAATAGGATACCCGGCGCCGCCAACACGGCTGTTGCAATTGGGAGTGCACTTTAGTGATTCAAAAGTCATTCCACAACTGTTTTATTCGGGATGAATGACGGATAAATCCTAATAAATCCTTTAGGCACTGCAGAAGCGTATTTTGTTGCAAAAAGCTATTGACGATGCCGCACCTGCCGGGGTTATTGATGCGCAAGGCCTTAATTTATAATACAAGAGTCGATGTGGCATCCGTTCGTACCTTTTCTCGACTTGTTTTATTTCTGCTGTTCATAGTGTGCAGCACACTGTCTATTGCGCACGCCGCAACTGTTAAAGGCATTGTATTGGGTGTTCACTCTGATAAGACCCGCCTTGTCTTGCGCTTTGACAATGTGCCGAAATATAGCCTTAGCCCTGCTGATGATACGATTATTGTGCGGCTGCGCGGTGTGGATTTATCCAGTGATATTTCCAAGCCAAAGCCAAGCGGCGCGCTGCGGGTTTTACGGATTGAAAAGCAAGGTAACGATACGCTCCTGACCATACAAACGCAAAAAAGTCAGGGACTGGCTAGGCATTTTATTTTAAACGATAAGGGCGCGCCGCCGCGTCTCGTTCTAGATTTTTCAGCCGATTCTAAATCCGCACAAAAGCCTAAGAAAACTACACTTGCAACTAACAATAAAACAGATGACGAGCGCTTTGCGGAAAATCCTGCTGCGCCGCCGCGCCGCAAGCCGATTATTGTGATTGATCCCGGCCATGGGGGTGATGATCCTGGCGCGATTGGCGCAACCGGGCTTAAGGAAAAAGACGTCACCCTGATGACGGCAAGAGAAATCAAAGCCGCCTTAGAACAAACTGGCGCGTATACGGTGTATCTTACGCGTAATGATGACCGCTTTATAAAGCTGCGGGATCGCACCCGGATTGCGCAGAATTACAACGCTGATTTATTCATGTCTATTCATGCCGATGCCCACACCAGCGCACGCGCCAATGGCACCTCTGTTTACACACTTTCAGAGCGCGCCTCCGATAAAGAAGCCGAGGCTCTTGCGAATAAAGAAAACCGCGCGGATATCATTCACGGCGTTGATTTATCAAACACTACCGGTGAGGTAAGCTCAATTCTTATTGATCTTGTTCAACGCGAAACAATGAATCTTTCCGCGCAGTATGCAACCATGCTGGTTAATAATCTAAAGAACAACGTTAACATCAAAAGAGATACCCATCGCTTTGCTGGCTTTATGGTTTTAAAAGCGCCAGACACGCCTGCTATCCTCTTAGAGCTGGGCTTTCTGTCGAATCCCAAGGAAGAATGGCTCCTAAAGCAACGCAGCCACCGCGCAAAAATCGTTCAGGCCATTGTAAAAACAACCAACAGCTTTTTTCGTACAGCCCCGCGCACACGCGATGTTGCCAATGAGTAAGCAGCACACTTTTATTACAAGACGCTATCAAGAGAATGCTTGCCTTGAAGGCCTGCCCTCCAGTAACAGAGAAACACGATGTTCCGCCGTTTTACTATAACCGCTTTGAAAGTATTGGTGGCGCTAACTATCACCGCCGGGCTTTTTGGCGCAATCGGTGCATACACTCTGTATTGGCGCTACAGCAAAGATTTACCCGATTATTCAGAGCTTAAAACCTATGAACCGCCGGTTGTGACGCGCCTGCATACTGGCGATGGGCGATTACTGGCGGAATACGCTGAGGAAAGACGCATTTTCGTGCCTATCGGCGCGATTCCGCCGCTTGTGAAGCAAGCCTTTCTCTCTGCAGAAGACAAAAATTTTTACGAGCATAAAGGCGTTGATATACAGTCTATATTTCGCGCGCTGATGCGTAATGCCTTTGGTAAACTCGCCAATGATTCCCATAGGCCGCAAGGCGCATCCACCATCACCCAGCAAGTCACTAAAAACTTTTTAGTGGGCAATGAACAATCTTTAAAACGCAAAATCCGCGAAGCAATTTTATCCATGCGGATAGAAAAAGCCTTACCAAAAGATCGTATTTTGGAATTGTATCTTAACGAGATTTATCTTGGTTCTGGCTCCTACGGTATTGCGGCGGCATCCTTGAATTATTTCAATAAATCGCTGGATGACCTAACCGCAGCCGAAGCCGCATACCTTGCCTCTCTTCCTAAAGCACCCAATAACTATCACCCTGTCCGCAATAAAGCCGCAGCGTTTGGCCGCCGCAATTGGGTGTTGTCGCGGATGTATGAAGACAACGTTATCAGCCGCGATGTCTATGAAACCGCCGTTAATCAGCCGCTGCAAATCATTCCCCGCACCGCCGATGAAGTGTTTCGCGCCGAAGATTTTTCCGAAGACGTGCGCCGCTGGCTTATCGCGAAATACGGCAGCACCGGCGTGTATCGCGGCGGCTTATCTGTTAAAACAACACTAGACCCTGCGCTGCAGAGCCTTGCGGAAACATCGCTGCGCAATTCCATTATAGCCTATGACCGCCGCCATGGGTATCGCGGCGCAGTCACTAAAATCGCGCTTTCCAACACGGCATGGCCAAAACAATTTGCCGCCATTAATAATGAGTATGCCCGCCTAGGCTGGCAGCTTGCCGTTGTGACGCGCACCGGCAAAGATGCGGCATCGCTTGTACTGCAAAACAAAGATAAAGACGAAATTGCTTTTGATTTGAGCAGCGTGCGCTGGGCACGGAAATCAGTTGGTGAAGGTTTGGGCGCGGCGATTACGGCGGTTTCTGATGTGCTTGCGGTGGGGGATGTTGTGTACACACGCCGCCGCGCCGCAACGGAAAAAACACCCGCCGGTTGGGATTTAGTGCAGCCCCCTGAAATCAACGGCGGCTTTACGGCCATTGACCCCCACACAGGGCGCGTGCTGGCTATGGTGGGCGGATTTAACTATCAGGGGAATCAGTTTAACCGCGCCTCACAAGCGCGCCGCCAGCCCGGCTCTACGTTTAAACCGTTTGTTTATCTTGCAGCGCTTGAGCACGGCTTTAACCCATCAACCTATGTGCTCGATGCGCCCATTGCGATTGACATGGGCTATGGTCAGGGCATTTGGCGCCCGGAAAACTACACCCGCGAGTATTACGGCCTTGTGCCGATGCGCACCGGCATCGAAAAATCGCGCAATCTGATGACCATCCGCATTGCGCAGACTATTGGAATGCGCAGCGTTCAGGATGTTGCCGCCCGCTTTGGTGTGTATGAAAAAATGCCGCTGTATCTTTCCGGCGCGCTGGGGGTTCATGAAACAACGCTGCTGCGGATGGTGAACGGCTATGCGATGTTTGCCAATGGCGGTAAAAAGCTGGAAGCCACGCTGATTGATCGTATCCAAGATAAGAATGGCAGAACGGTTTATAAACATGACCAGAGCCTGTGCGAGGATTGCCAGGTTCCTGAATGGGCGGGACAGAGCGTGCCGCAACCAACTAGTGTGCTTGAGCTGGTCACTGACCCGGCAAGCGCGTTTCAAATGGTGTCGATGCTGGAAGGCACAGTGCTGCGCGGCACAGCGACATCGCTGCGGGCGCTCAATAAACCGCTTGCGGGGAAAACCGGCACCACCAATGATTATAAAGACGTGTGGTTCGTGGGGTTTTCATCCGGTCTGGTCGCGGGGGTGTATATTGGCTATGACGAGCCGCGCAGTTTAGGCAATAAAGAAACAGGCTCCGCCGTTGCGATTCCGGCGTTTCGTGATTTTATGACAACTGCCCTGAAGGATTGGCCAGCGCAGCCGTTTCGCATTCCCAAAGATGTTAGCCTTGTGCGGCTGAATCCTGATACGGGCGAGCCAGCCACAAGCGGGGATTCCAGAGTTACCGTTGAGGTATTCAAACGTAATGCTGCGATAGGCCGCAGCGAAATAACGGGTATGCCCGCAACCGGAAGCCTTCGCAACGGCAACTTCAATAACGCACCGGTAACACCGGAGGATTTAGATGGCGGGATATATTAAACGCATCGCCTCTTGGCCTCAGGGTTTTTTGCGCGTATTGGTCTTGTTGTGTATAGCTTTTTCGTTGCCGAATCCCGGCTATGCGCAAGGGGCAGCCAGCGCATTGCAGGCCTATGCCAACGCCGATTATATGCTATCGTTTCGCTTGCTTAATGTTGAACTGCAGCGAAGGCAAGATCCGCTTTTGTTTTATCTCCTCGGCACGCAATACCTGCGCGGGCTTGGCACACAAACAAACTATACCTTTGCCGAACAGGCCTTTCAAAGCGCGGGGTCATCCTATGCGCCGGCACTGCTGTCGCTTGGTTTGATGCGCGAGCAAGGGCTTGGCAATCCGCCGAATCCAGCGGAGGCGGCGCAGTATTACGCAGCGGCGGTGCGCTTTGGTAATCCGGCGGCGGCCTATCGTTTGGGGCTTTTATACCGCGACGGCAACGGCGTTGCGAAAGATGACGCAGAGGCAGAAAAATGGCTGCGCTTTGCCGCCGATCAAGGAATTGTCGATGCGCAATATGAGCTGGGGCGGCTGTATAGCCTGAACGCAACCGATCAGGCGACGTATCAAAACGGGCTGGTGCTCTTGCAACGCGCGCAGCAGGCCGGGCATCCGGTTGCGGCATTGATGCTGGAAAATCTGGCGCGCTATCGGCGCTGAAAATGCCAGCACCAAAACCCCGCGCGGAATGCATCCGTGCAGGGTTCTGGCGGCTTTGAGGCTTTCGCCTTTGGCTTCAACAATCGGCGCGGTGTATAACAACCGGCTTGGGTACTAATAATCAATCTGTATTAGCTGACAGGGCTGCGCGCTTTCCTTAGCCTCGCTAAGGTACGCGGGGTACCTGTCGCTCGGCTGCGGTTGCTCTCGCCGCTGCCATCTAATAATCTTCACTATTAGTGGGTTTGGCTTTACTGACTTACGCTAGGGATCGGGTTGCGGTAAGCGCATTACTTGCTTTTTATGCTAGTGCCGCAAAATCCGTCGCGCTCGGCTGTAAAACCGGGGTATTCTAAGGGGATGGTTGCCGCAGCACATGTTTCAGACATGCTGCATCACCGCGCCTTTTGGTCAGATGGTCTGTTCGCGTGACAAACCGAGATACGTATCTATCTATAACCGTATCAGAGTTTTTTGCTGGAGACAATAGCTGGACGAAAATATTTTTCAATGTTTACAATTTGTTAATACATTATTCGCACAATGAATAAGACTATAAATAATTTTCATTTTAACCAGAAATTGTATAATTACGGACATGAAAATTAGAAGTCTTGTTGTAGCCCTAACAGAAAATAGCAGCCTTTCGGAATTAGAGAGAAGAGGCTGGCATGACGGCATGCACATTTTATCTGGCCGTGGATTCAAGCAGGGAGATGAAGTGGTTGTTGAGGGTGTGTTTCAAGCTCTTTTTGAGCATGCTTGCACCCACGGCATTAATCACCCAGATCGATTTGTATATGCTATGCAAAATATAGAAGAGATAAAGGCATTATTTGGCAGCTCAGGGTATTTATATTCTGATGACATAAAAACTTCTAAATATATACAATTAGTCCTCCAAGAGGCAGATCTTGAGATCTGTAAATTAAGTGAATTTTAGGGCGGACTTCCTGAGAACAGAAATGCGGCTGCCCTTTTTGAATTAGAGTACCCTGAAGGAAGAAATTTTTCTTTAACTCAGCATTCTTCTAAGCGTGCCGATGATTTTTCAAGACTTGATGTCCAAGCATTAGAAGCGAGAGCACGTCAAATAGAAGATGTATATCCAATCGCTGCTCTCCTAAATGAAGCAATACAAAAAAATTCTTCTTATACCTTTCTCAACCAAAAGCTTCCTTTCTATCCATGGGAATCTGAACCTCAAGGCAGTGCTGCGCGTTCAACAATGAAGTATTATGATGATTATGCTCGAAATAATAGAGCCCTACTTATGAATAATGATATGCAGGTTGTATACGTTATTGATCCTCAACAAGGAGATTCTAATCAAACCTGCATAGCAACAGATGACCCGCCTTATGATAAAGATGGTAACCTTATCCAAGGTATAAAAGTCTGCACAGCAATTGTTGTAGAGAGAGATCGACTACGCAGCACTGGTATTAAAGGCATACACCAAATCTATACAAATCCTAATCTGCACATGCATTTTCCGATTCCAAGCGATGCAAAAAATCCTGATTTTTACAGTGCCATACAATCCTATAAGACAAGTTTTAACTCAAGCATCCAAACAACACTAACGGGTATTTCACGTTAGGATTCAGATTAAATAGTTCCCAGTAGTCATCCTAAAACAAATCATCAAAACCGATATCGCCGGATAAAAAACGTTCTACGTCATTGGGCGCTTTTTCATCAGTAGGTTTTTCTTGGTTAGGATTTTCTTGAACTGGTTTTTCAGGGTACGGCTTTTCTTCTACTTTTTTTGCTGCTGTTGTTTTTTTGGTGAGTGGTTTTTTCGGGGGTTTGGCTGCTGCTTTCACTGGCTGTGATGCAGGCTGCGGCGATTCTTCAGCAATTCGTTCAGCTGAGGGAGCTGCTTTTTTTCTGGGTGCTTTTTTCTTATAGGTAGGTTCGGGCGCGGACACTGGCTCTGCGGCAGGTATTGTTGTATCAACCGTCAAGGCGGCTAAAATTTCCGCTTCAGTCAAATCGCGGTCAGGGTTGCTGAAGCGCAACTGGTCTTTATTGCTAAAACGCAGCGCGACGCGACCTGAATCCTCGGTCAGCTTGTACGTGAGCGCGCCTATGGCAAGGATAACGCGGTCTGTTCCCGGATTGAAATCGGATAACACCGTCATCGCGCCGCCGGATGTTGATGGTTTCCAATGAGTGACGGTTGGCTCTGGTTGCGTTTCGGTTTCCGGATCCGGTGTTTGCGTCACTAATTCTTTCGGCTCTGGTTCTATTTCTGGTGTTGTTTGCGGCGGCTGTTCTGGTGTCACGGCTTCGGGAGTGATGCTGCGTTCAACCGGCGCGGCAGGAGGCGGTGCAGTCGGTATGTCATAGATGACTGGCGTCTCAGCAGCTTGGGTGCGTTTCCCTGCCGCGGCATCCGCCGCTGCTTGCGCTAAACCCGCCTGAATCGCCGCCATGAAATCATCAGGGATAGTGTCTTGGGGCGACGCGACGGGTTTGGCTGCTGGTTTGGGCGGCTCAGGCTCTGGCAACGGGGCAGTATCCGCATCTAGAGTCGCGCTTAACGGGCGCGTGTTAAAGGCCGTGTCCCAAAATTTAGCGTAACTGGAATTCAAAAAATCCTCAGTGAGGCCGCTGTCGTTACCGCGCCCGCTGAAACTGCTGCGCGGCTCTGCGGCAGGAGCCACAGGGCGCAGCTGTAGCGG
>JAJTHO010000185.1 GCA_021297975.1 Alphaproteobacteria bacterium | reverse complement strand
CCCGGCTGACAATCGTTGCCGCATCAAGGGCTTTTGCGGCGGCCTCAACACTCGCCATGCCCGCGTCATCGCGGTTGGGGTTGTGGTGGAAAATAACCAGTTTTTTCGCGCCCGCCGCATGCACCAGCCGCAAACCTTCTTCCCATGTTGAATGACCCCAGCCGACATGCGCCTTATATTCCGCTTCGGTAAAGGTGCAGTCATAGGCAACCGCATCCGCGCCGCGCAAAAAGGCGACAAGGTCTTGATTGAGCGTGCCTGCTGTGTGTTCAATATCGGTGATATAGCAAAAGGCTTTACCGGCGTATTCAATCCGGTACCCCGTGGCGCGATCGGGATGGGGCAGTGCGAGCGTGCGCACTACTACGCCGGGATGCAGATTCAGCACCGTGCCGGGGGTGAAATCGGTATAGCTTAGGGATGCCTTAAACGCGTCGGGGCTGATGGGGAAAAAGGGAGAGACCATCATTTTCTGGAACACGTTTTTAAGTGTGTCTTCGGGCGCAAGATGACCGGCGAAGAAACGAATATCCCAGCCCTTCGTGTAAAGCGGCATGAAAAACGGCAGACCCATTACATGGTCAAAATGGGTGTGCGACAGTAAAATTGTTAACGGCTTAGGTGCGCCCTGCATCAACACATCGGCCAGCATCCGAATGCCCGTGCCGCCATCGAGAATCAGTTGAAAATCACCGCACATAACTTCGAGGCATGAGGTATGCCCGCCGTATTGCATATAGTCTGGGGATGCACACGGAATTGACCCGCGAGTGCCCCAAAAACGAACGGTGAAATCCTGATCAGCCATTGTACAGCTATACCGTGTTCGTCTTAAAAAACTATGCGCCGCCGCACCATCGGGTGATACCGTTGTCGCTCTCGATAAAAGCCGATGCGCCGCTGTGCAGTGTCTCTAGCTTCTGGCGCAGGCGATAGAGCAGATTATCCAGCGCGTGGCTGTCCGTGTCGGCTGCATAGCCCAGCACCATTGAGGTAATCTCTGTGCGCGGCAGGCCATCATCCCCGGCGCGGCGCAGGGTGCTGAGGAGCAGGGTTTCTTTTTCGGTCAAATCTATTTGGTTGCGGGTTATAGGCTCAAGCAGCTTACGGGCGGCGGTATCCAGCATAAACGGATGCAGCGGCAAGGCGGCAACGGTTACATGACGGAGTGCTGCAAGGGATAAGGGCAGGGGTAGCGCGGTGCCGTCTTCCATGAGCGCAGCGTTGCCCGCTGCATTCAAGTGCAGCGCTGGCAGGGGAAGTTGCTCGGCAAGTTCGCTTAGTGCGCGGGTAAAAAGGGCGGCATGTGGCATACTTCCTGCATCATAAACGCTGTTATGTCCGTGTCACCCACTTCTATTAGCTTTACCCGTTTAGCGGTGGAGCAAGCGCGCACCCAGCGCCCGGCCAAGGATACGACGTTGTGGGGGCAGGACGGTTTTAATTTTGCTGATATCGTTGATAGCGTGAATCCCCTGCAACATATTCCGGGTGTGGCAACGCTGTATAGGCAATACACGGACGACAAGCCTTCGGCGGCTTCAAAAATCGTGGGTAGCACGCTGTTTGGCGGCATTGCCGGTTTTGCCCTTGCGGCGGGTGATAGCGTTATTAATGCGGTGAGCGGAAAAAGCAGTGAAGAACATCTTTTGGCAACGTTAGGTTTAACCGATGAGCCAGTGCAGCAAGACCCCGAAGCGGCGATGGCGCTGTTTAACAGAATTTCTCCGAAAAAGGCAGAAACTAAGGCGCGTCTTGAGGAAATTGCTGCTGCTAACGTGCCAGAGCCGCCGAAAGTAACCGGCGATCCGAATATTGCCCGGAAAATGGAAGACGCGATGGCGAAATACGCGCTGATGTTGCAAGAGCGCAACGGTGTGCGGCGCTAATTAATATTGGCCAAACTTGGCCAGCTCAACGCGCACGCGCAAATCAATATCATCCAGAATACTATTTAGCAGTGGGTCAACCAGCGTTTCGCGTTGTTGTTCCACCATGCGTTTAAGATTGGAGAGCCTGTCTTGCGGCACGCCGCCAAACAGCAAATCGCGGCGGATGCTCTCCAAGCGGTCAAGCAGGGAATTGCCTTTTTGTATCGCTTTCTTGCGGCTTTCCAGCGCATCGCCCATTTCTTGCAAGGCGAGCATCCCTGCAACAGAGGCGAGCGGGGACGCGGCGGCGGCTTTATTCGGGGCATCACCTTCATCGAGATGACTGGCAAACGCGCTGCCGCCGCTGCTGCCTTTTGGCTTGCTGGCGCTGGTTTTTCCAGTCACTGGGCGATTGTCAGTAATACGCATAGTATCTGCAATAAGGGCAGGAGATTTAAAAATTCGTTAACCATTCCCATCTAAAGGTGCTTTGATAACATCAGGATTGAACACTATGGATAGCAGCCCCGTTTTTGCCCACGTTATCGCCGTTGAGGGCGCGAAGATAACCGCCGTTATTAACATGACAGCGGCAGCAGACAGACCAAGCGAAGCATCGCAAGACGTCTCAACCCATGTGCCGCGTGGAAAAATTCTACCCGGCGCGCAGCAAAAAAATGCTGAGCTGAATCTGCAAGAAATTCAAATCGGCGCGATGGTAAAAATCCCTACCTCCCGTTCGGTTACCTTTGGTCTTATTACCAGCTTAGCTGTGTCTTCCGGTGCGGAAGGTGCGCGCGTTACCGATCAGCGGCTGGCGAAAATAGAATTACTAGGGGAGGCGTTGCACAGCGAGCGCATAGGCGTGCAGTTTCAATTCCAGCGCGGTGTATCGGTTTATCCAGCATTATGGTCGCCCATCAGCCTTGCCGAAAATGAAGATTTAGCCCAGATATACGCCCGGCCATCAGAGGCGTGTGTCCGTATTGGTACGATTCATCAGGATGCCTCGATTCCGGCGTATCTTTTGGTGGATAAGCTGCTCGGTATGCACTTTGCTGTGCTGGGCACAACGGGTTCGGGGAAATCGACCACCGTTGCATTGCTACTCAGGCAAATACTAACCGCGTATCCGCAAGGTAGGGTGCTGCTGCTCGATCCCCATAACGAATACCATCAGGCCTTCTCGGATATGTCGGAGACGATGAACACGGAGAACCTCGTGTTGCCATATTGGATGTTTAACAGTGAGGAGATTATCGCGCTGTGTGTTGAGAAAGAGTCCCCCACCTTTGATCGCGAATGCTCTTATCTGCGCGATGCGGTTTTGTATGCCAAGACGCGCTATAATGGCGAAACGATGCCGCCGGAAGCGGTGACAATCGACAGCCCGATTCCGTATCAGATGAGCGATGTCCTTTGGTATTTGAATGATAAAAAAGGCGAGCTGGAACAGCCCGACGGTGTAGGCCCGTACATGCGTCTTATCCAGAAAATAAGCCGTCTCAAGAACGATCGGCGCTATAAGTTTGTTTTCCCCGGTCTTGTCATTGATGATGTGTTCAGCAAGTTTTGTGCACGCCTGATGCGCCTTCCGGTGATGGGTAAGCCGATTACGGTGTTTGATTTATCGGGTGTTCCCGGCGAGATTGTTGATATTGTTGTCTCGGTGCTGTGCCGCATTCTGTTTGATTTTGCCGTATGGAGTAAGGGGGTGGCTAGCGCGCCGCTGCTACTCGTGTGTGAAGAAGCGCACCGCTATATTGCCGAAGACCCGACGGTGGGCTTTGCCCCAACACGGAAACTCATAGGAAAAATTGCGCAGGAAGGCCGGAAATATGGCTTATCTTTAGGTCTTGTGACGCAGCGTCCCTCACTGTTATCGCAAACAATTCTAAGCCAAGCCAACACGCTGATTGCGTTGCGGATGGCCAATGAAACAGATCAATCTTTTGTCCGTAAAGCGGTGCCGGAAACGGCGTTTGGTCTGATGAATGCTTTGCCAGCCTTGAAGCGACAAGAGGCGATTATAAGCGGCGAAGGCGTAACGCTGCCGATGTGGGTGCGGTTTAATAACCTGACGGAGGCGCAGCGGCCACGCTCTGAAACACAATCGTTTACCGAACGGTGGGCAAAAGATGATTGGACGGATGAGGCGGTGGATCAGATTATCTGGCAATGGCGACTGGGTGTGCGGCACTAACGTTTAAAAAGGCGTTCCAGCTCACTGCGGGTGAGGGTGATATAGGTTGGCCGGCCGTGATTGCATTGCCCGGCGGCGGGAGTTTCCTCCATTTGCCGCAGCAACGCGTTCATTTCATGGGTGTTTAATTTTTGCCCGGCTTTGATGCTGCGGCGGCAGGCGACATTGGCCAGCACATCGAGGATTTTTTCTT
>JAJTHO010000191.1 GCA_021297975.1 Alphaproteobacteria bacterium | reverse complement strand
GTTGGCACCTGCGGCAAAGATGGGCAGAGCGTGCCGGTGGGGGTGGGGCAGCCGACGCTTAGGATAGATGGGTTGACCGTGGGCGGGACGGAGGCGGCGTAGGAGTTGAGATATTTCCTTGCATCCTAAAAAAGATCCCTCCGCGCAGCCGCTGCGCGGTTTAGTCGGGATGACGCATTGTTTGCACTCAAGATAAAACAAGTCTTAACAAATTGTAAACAAATGAAAATATTTTCGCCGCCCTCTTGCCATCGCCAAAAAATCCTGCTAGCGTTAAAGATAAGAGATATCTCTCGGTCTGGAACGCGAACAGACCACAAGAATGCATAGGCGCGGTGACGCGGCAGGTCTGAAACACCGGCTGCGGCAACCATCCCTAGGGCGCCTCTAAGAAATTAGAGCCGCGCCCAAAAGCCACCCGGTGTTGCGCCGGGTACACTACGAATTGTGCGGGTTAGGCACTCAACCCGTCAAAAACGTGGGTGATTATCTGTTTGTTGGTGCTGTGGAAACATGGCAAACGTGGATAGCGTCATAGTTTTTGTTAGGGTGTTGAGGTTTACCAAGACAGCACGTCAGGCACCTTCCGCACCTCGATTCCGTGTGTACACGTTGCAATACCAACCCTACTAAGCGGTTGTTCAAGCCGCGCCTGGAATTTCAATGACAGGGCGCAAGCCCCATCATGTGCCAAAACCCTGCCCGGATGGCTTCCGGCGCGGGGTTTTGGTGCTGGTTGTTTTTTATGCGGCCTGTTTCAAACAGGGTCATTCAAAAAAGTGACGTCATCCCGACCAAAGCCGCGCCAGCGGCTGCGTGGAGGGATCTCATTCAGAATAGAAAAAGATCTCTCCACTTCGCAAAACCTGCCGGTTTTGCTGCTGTCGAGATGACCCCTGCTTTTTATTGAATGACCCTGTGTGTCAAAGAGTCCCCTTGCACGCGGGCGATCAACCTGTTAAGTGCGGGTCATGGATATCACAACGGCGTATCTCACCGATTATCTGCCCATTCTGCTGTTTCTGCTGGTTGCGGCGGTGGTGTGCGTTGCGGCTGTTTCCCTGTCTTTGCTGGCGGGTATCAACCGCCCGGATGCCGAAAAAGTCTCGCAATATGAATGCGGTTTCGAACCCTTTGAATCGGCGCGGATTAAATTCGATGTGCGCTTTTATCTCGTTGCCATTCTGTTCATTATTTTCGATTTAGAAGTCGCGTTTTTGTTCCCGTGGGCAATCACGCTGAAAGACCTTGGCGATACCAGTTTCTGGTCGATGATGCTGTTTTTGGGCATCCTCACGGTTGGCTTCATCTATGAATGGAAAAAAGGCGCACTAGATTGGGAATAGGATGAAGATACACGCTGCCCCTGCTGCTGAAAAAAGCCTCGCCCCCGGCGTTGAGCAAGACGCGCTGCTGCGCGCTGTTACCGAAGAAATTGATAATCAGGGCTTTGTCGTTGCCAGCTATGATAAACTCGTGCGCTGGGCGCGGAGCGGCTCCTTATGGCCGATGACATTCGGTCTTGCCTGCTGCGCGGTGGAGATGATGCACAGCGCCGCCGCGCGGTATGACCTTGACCGCTTCGGCGTTGTCTTTCGCCCATCGCCGCGTCAATCGGATGTGATGATTGTGGCGGGAACGCTAACCAACAAAATGGCACCGGCGCTTCGCAAGGTGTACGACCAAATGGCTGAGCCGCGCTACGTGATTTCCATGGGCAGCTGCGCCAACGGCGGCGGCTATTACCATTATTCCTATTCCGTGGTGCGCGGCTGTGACCGCATTGTGCCGGTGGATATTTATGTGCCGGGCTGCCCGCCCACGGCAGAGGCGCTGCTTTACGGCATTCTGCAACTGCAAAAGAAAATCGGCCGCACGTCGATTTTCCAGAGGGCATAGTGATGAGCGCCGCTGTTGCACACTACCCCGATGTTTCCGCGTTAGAAGCGGTTCAGCAGGTCATTGTTGATGCGCTCAGCAGCCAGATTCTCAGCGCCAGCATCGCCCACGGTGAGCTCGCGCTCAGCGTTGCGCCGGAACAGCTGCTCAACGTCCTAACCTTTCTCCGCGATGATCCGCGCACCCAGTTCACCCAGCTGATAGACCTCTGCGGCGCCGACTATCCCTCCCGCCCCGCGCGCTTTGATGTGGTGTATAATCTCCTCTCCATGCGGCATAATCTGCGCCTGCGGGTGAAGGCACAGGTTGCAGAAAGCGCAGCCGTACCGTCGGTTATCGGGCTGTATCCCTGCGCCGGATGGTGGGAACGCGAGACATGGGATATGTATGGCATCCCCTTTGCCGGGAATCCCGATTTGCGCCGCATTCTAACCGATTACGGCTTTGAAGGCTTTCCGCTGCGTAAAGACTTCCCGCTCACCGGCTATGTCGAGGTGCGCTACGATCCAGAGCGCCGTCAGGTGGTCTATGAGCCGGTCAAGTTGATGCAGGATTTCCGCAGCTTTGATTATCTCTCGCCGTGGGAGGGCGCGAAATACATCCTGCCGGGTGATGAGAAGGCCGCAGCGGCGCCTGCAAAGCCAGCGGCGTAACTGCGCTGTCCTTACTCTTTTCCTTTGGCTTTATCTGGGGGAATAAAATAATCCGGTATAATATCAACTTCATCAATGGGAATAGCTATTGGTGCCCATTCAATTTCTTCCGGGGGAACGTTTCTTTCTTCTGCTTCTACTAACGCCCAAGCGGCTTCTTCATCTTTAGTAGGATCCATTTCCGGATGGGTGGGGAGCTGGGGGGGGGGGGGGG
>JAJTHO010000083.1 GCA_021297975.1 Alphaproteobacteria bacterium | reverse complement strand
TTCCCCGGCAAGGCCGTTGCTAAGCCTTCGGGTTACGGTGTCTAAATGGCGGTCATAGAAAAACAGCACGGTTGCGGTTAGCAGCAGCACCATCGGCACCATGACAATCAGCAGCATCCGCGAAAACAACGTTTTCGGCAGCAGGCGTTTGGCAAGGCGTTTGGGTGCGCGGCTCATGGGGTTTTATAATGTCCTACGCATCATCACGCCACCGTATTGCGTCTGCCCACTAAGCGATACCCCACCCCGCGCACGCTTTGCAGCCATTCCGCGCCGCCCAACTTGCGCCGCAAACGGGACACCGCTGCATCCACAGCGCGGGAACTGTCGCGGTGCTCATTAATCAACGCTTCCCGCGAGACGGCGTTGTTCAGCTGAGCGGCAAGGGTATCGAGCAGGTTTGTTTCGGCGTTGGTGAGGGATAGAATCTCGCCGTCTTCTGCCTTTATCGCTGCGCTGCCGGGGGTGTAGTGCCATGTGCCGAGCTGTAAAGAGGTGGTTGCCGTCTCTTGCGCCGCTGCCCCGCCGCGCCGCCTAAGCAGCGAGCGCAAGCGTAAGGCCAGCTCTTTCGGCTCAAACGGCTTAGCCAGATAATCATCCGCCCCGGCCTCAAGCCCTAGGATTCGATGGTCTGTCTCCCCTAAGGCGGTCAGCATCAACACCGGCGTGTGCAAACCCTTGCCGCGCCATTGTTTTAAGGCAGAGACGCCATCGGTGCCGGGCAGCATGTAATCGAGAATGATAAGGTCAACGCGGAAAAATTCCAGCAAGGCGGATGCCTGCGCCGCGTCTGCTGCGGTGCTGAGCACATACCCTTCCCCGCGCAGAAAGCGAAACAACAGCGCCCGCAGGCGCTCATCATCATCCACCAATAAAATATGCGCCGGGTCGGTTGTCATGCCGCCCTGAGCCGCGGGTCAAAGGCATCGCGCAGCGCCTCACCAACAAAAACAAGAAGACTCAGCAGAACAGACAGCACCAGAAAGGCGGTGATTCCCAGCCACGGCGCTTGGAGATTATTTTTTCCCTGCGCCACCAGCTCTCCTAAGGAGGGCGAACCCGGCGGCAAGCCAAAGCCGAGAAAATCCAGCGCGGTCAACGTTATAATCGCGCCGTTCACCGCAAAGGGCAGGAAAGTCAGTGTTGCCACCATCGCATTCGGCAGAATATGCCGCCACATAATCTTTGTATCGGATACACCGAGGGCAACCGCCGCCGATACATAATCAAGCTGTCGTCCGCGCAAAAATTCCGCGCGCACAATACCAACAAGGTTCATCCACGAAAACAGCAGCATAATCAGCAGCAACCAGCCAAACGTGGGCGTGGTAAAACTGGCCAGAATAATCAGCAGATACAAAACCGGCATCCCCGACCAGATTTCCAAAGCGCGTTGGCCAAACAAATCAATCCGCCCGCCGTAATACCCCTGCATCGCGCCAACGATGACGCCGATAAATGTGCTTAAGAGCGCGAGCGTCAGGCCGAACACGATGGAAATCCTCAGGCCGTAAAGTACCCGCGCCATGACGTCGCGCCCTTGATCATCCGTGCCGAGGAGATGCTCGCGGCTCGGCGGCTGGGGGTGTGCGCCGCCCTCCCCGCTTGAAATCGTCAGGTAATGATACGGCACCGGCGGCCAGACTATCCAGCCTTCTGTGCCGATAAGCTCAAGAAAATAGGGGTCTTTGTAATCGGCTTCCGTATCAAAATCACCGCCGAAGGTTTTTTCGGAAATGCGCTCAACAACAGGGAAATACAGCGTGCCCTGATGGCGCACAGCCAGCGGCTTATCATTCGCCAGCACATCGGCAAACAGCGTCACCACAAACAGCAGGGCGAACAGCAGCAGGCTGTAATACCCGCGCCGATTGGCGCGAAAGGCAGTAAAGCGGCGGTGGGTTAACGGCGACATGAAAAGACCCTAAACCGAAGGGCGCACACTCTGCAACAGTTCCTGAAAATCAGCGGGCAATGGGCTGGTAAAGCGCAGCGTCTCCCCCGTTACCGGATGAACAAACCCCAGCACAAAGGCGTGGAGCGCCTGACGCGGGAATTTTCGCACGATTTCCGGGTATTTAGCCGACAACAAAGAACGCGCATACACCGGATCGCCAATCAGCGGGTGGCCATGATGCGCCGCATGCACCCGGATTTGATGGGTGCGCCCGGTCAGCAGGCGAAACTCAACTAGTGACAAAGTATACGGCAAATATTCCTTCACCGCATAACGGGTTATCGCCTCACGCCCGCCGGTTTTCAGCACCGCCATTTTTTGCCGATGCTGCGGATGGCGGCCAATGTTGCCTTGATAGAGGCCTTGTTGCGGTTGCGGATGACCGAGGCAGACGGCTTGATAGGCGCGCTCGATGGTTCGGCTTTGAAATTGCTCCGTTAAATCCCGATGCGCCGCATCGTTTTTGGCAATCACCATCACGCCGCTGGTGTCTTTATCAAGGCGGTGGACAATACCGGGGCGCTGCTCACCGCTAATCGACAGATTCTCTGCGCCGCAATGGGCGAGCAGATAATTCACGAGCGTATGCTCCGCATTCCCCGCGCCGGGGTGCACCACCATCCCGGCCGGTTTATTCAGCACCAGCAGGTGTTCATCCTCATGCAGGATGTCCAGCGCATGCGCCTCTGCGTTCATGTTAACCGGGATTTCCGGGGGGATGGTGAGGGTCAATGTGCCGCTTTGTTTGAGCTTATACGACACGTCCTTAAGCGCCGCGCCGTCAAGCGCAACATGGCCGCTGTTTATCAGCCCTTGCAGCCGCGCGCGCGACAAATCGGGGCATAAGGCGACCAGCGCTTTATCAAGCCGTTGACCCAGCAGCGCATCAGGGATAGGCAGGTCTCTAGATTCCATAAGGAGCCAGTATGGCCTATAATCCGGAAAATATCTTCGCTAAAATTTTGCGCGGGGAGATTCCGTGCAAAAAAGTCTATGAATCCGCCCATGCGCTGGCGTTTTATGATATTAACCCGGCGGCAAAGGTTCATGTGCTGGTGATTCCGAAGGGCGCGTATGTCTCGTTTCAAGATTTCAGTGAAAAAGCCAGCAGTGACGAAATCGCCGATTTAATCCGCGCTGTTGGCGCGGTTGCAAAACAACTGGATATCGTTGCGGATGGCTACCGCGTGCTCTCGAATGCGGGCGCGAATGGCGGCCAGGAAGTCCCGCATTTTCATGTGCATCTTTTCGGCGGACAGCGGCTTGGGGCAATGCTGGCGCGGGCATGAGCGAACGTATACTCATTATAAAACACGGCGGCTTTGGCGATTTTATTCAAGCCATGGGCGGCCTTAAAGCGATTCGCGCCGCGCATCCGGAGGCGCAGATAACCCTGCTGACTATCCCCTCCCTCGCCGCATTGGGGCGGCAATGCCCATATTTTAATGAAGTGGTCGAAGACCCCCGCGTGCGCGGGTTGGCGTGGCAGCAATGGCGGCGTTTGCGTGCGCTGTTCAGCCAGCCTTGGGCGCGGGTGTATGATCTGCAAAACAGTGACCGGACGGATTTTTATTTTTACCTGCTGACGCCGCTTAATATAAAGCGCGTGTGGTGCGGGCGGCAACGCTTAGCCCATTGGCCAGACAGACACGCGCAGCGGGCGCGCAATCACACGCTGGAGCGCATTCCGAATCAGCTTGCACTCGTGGGGATAAACGCCGTTCCCGCGCCGTCCTTAGATTGGCTGCCCCCGTTTTCATCCCTCGCGCTGCCGCCCGCGCCGTATGCGCTGCTTGTTCCCGGCAGTGCGCCGCACCGGCCAGAAAAACGCTGGCCAGCGGAGCACTATGCTGTGCTGGCGGCGAGTCTTTGGCAACGGGGCATTACGCCCGTTTTATTAGGCACCAAAAGCGATGCAGCGGCAACGGACGCGATTGCCGCAGTATGCCCGTTTGCGCTCAATCTCAACGGTCAAACAACGCTGGCCGACATTGCGAGTCTAGCGCAGCGCGCGGCGCTGGTTATTGGGAAT
>JAJTHO010000091.1 GCA_021297975.1 Alphaproteobacteria bacterium | reverse complement strand
GATTGTCTTGGTTTGTCTTAAGCGACTTGCCGCCAAGCTTAAAACCAATGTTTATCGCCTAAAAAGTGAATTGTTCACGGAATATATGCGCGAACAGTTGAAATCACCCGCCTTACTCTTCGCTTAACGCGTAAGTCCTAAGAAAACAAAAAGGATTGTTATAAAGAGAGGCAACTAAATCGGGTATAGACTGGTCTTGTTGCTCCTTTCGGAAACAGAAACCCGCATTGCGGGCTTCAAAATTAAGAGATTCAATCCAAGTTGTAAGGTGTGCAGGAGTAATCACAGGGTTTTCGGAAATAAGATCAAAGAAGGCATGCCAGAATTCTTGCTGAGTGTTGTTGATGTCAGCAAGAATCATGTATTTTTGCCGTGTTTGTCCTACCCAATCGAAGTTGAACACACCAGCTACGCCAAAATGCAAGCTATTGCTGAATGCTATTTCATGAAAATGTCCAGAGGATGCGAGATTTAAAACGCTATCTTGCTCCTCGCCAATGGAAAAAAAATGCACGGGACTATTAATAGGAAGTCCATACGCATCAAAACACAAAGGATTATCAAAAAGGTTTTCTATTTGTTGAATAGCACCCAATCAAATAACGTGATTATCGCTTATGCAGCGGTGTGTACGCGCGCGGTTTTGCGCCCACATAAAGCTGACGCGGGCGGCCAATACGCTGATTCGGATCTTCAATCATTTCTTTCCATTGTGCAAACCAGCAAACGGTGCGGGCGAGGGCAAACAGCACGGTAAACAGCGCGGTGGGGAAGCCCATCGCGCGGAGGATAATGCCTGAATAGAAATCCACGTTCGGGTAGAGTTTCCGCTCAACGAAGTAGTCGTCTTCCAGCGCAATCCGCTCGAGTTCCATCGCCATATCGAGCAGCGGCTCGTCCTTAATGCCCAGCTCATTCAGCACTTCGTGGCATGTCTGGCGCATGACGGTCGCTCGCGGGTCATAATTTTTATAGACGCGGTGGCCAAAGCCCATCAGGCGGAAGCCGTCATTTTTGTCTTTGGCGCGTTTGATGAATTCAGGAATGCGCTTCTTATCACCGATTTCCTGGAGCATTTTAATGACGGCTTCATTCGCGCCGCCATGTGCCGGGCCCCAGAGGGAGGCAATACCCGCCGCGATACACGCAAAGGGGTTTGCACCCGATGAGCCGGCAAGGCGCACCGTGGATGTAGAGGCATTCTGCTCATGATCGGCATGCAGGATGAAAATCCGATCCAGCGCGCGCGCCGTCACCGGGTTTACAGCATACTCTTCGCACGGCACAGCAAAACACATGTGCAGGAAGTTTTCCGCGTATTTCAGGTCGTTTTTGGGGTACACAAACGGCTGACCAATAGAATATTTATAGGCCATGGCGGCAATGGTGGGGATTTTGGCGATCAGGCGGTGCGCCGAGATCATCCGCTGTTGCGGGTCTTGGATGTCTAAGGAGTCATGGTAAAACGCCGACAGTGCGCCCACAACGCCGCACAAAACAGCCATGGGGTGCGCGTCGCGGCGGAAACCGCGGAAGAGGAACTGAATCTGCTCATGCACCATGGTGTGGCGCGTAATGGCGTTCACAAAGGTTTTTTTCTGTTCCACAGAGGGGAGTTCGCCGTTCAACAGCAAATAGGATACTTCCATGAAGTCCGACTGCACGGCGAGGTCTTCAATATTATAGCCGCGGTGTTGCAGGATGCCCTGATCGCCGTCGATGTAGGTAATGGCAGACTCGCACGAGGCGGTAGAGGTGAAGCCAGGGTCAAAAGTGAACGCGCCGGTATCGTTATAAAGTTTACGAATATCAAGAACCTGCGGGCCCTGTGTGCCGTCTAAAACGGGAAGCTCAATTTTCTTGCCGGTGGTGTTATCAACCAGTGTATAGCTTTGCGGCGCGTTGGCAGTGGCGGCTTTGGACATTTTTTGTCTCCTCGATTCTTTGTTCTACCTTACCGAAGTAAAGCGAACCTTAACGGGTAATGCAAAGAGCTCAAGCAGAATCTTTTTGCAACGCAGCATTCAGTGTTGACCGGGCAACAACAAGGCTGTGTTTTTTGCCAAGGGCGGCCAGAATGGCAAAAACACTCGGGCTGTGTGCCTGCCCGGTGAGCGCAACGCGCAGCGGCATTAAAAGCGCGCCCAGCTTGACGCCTTGCGCCTTCGCGGCCTCTTTAAGGGTGGACTCTAAGTGTGCGGCATTCCAATTTTCGTCGGAAACGGCGGCATCAAGGGTATCAAGCAGTGCAGCGGTGCGGCGTTGCGCGGCGGCATCGAAATGTTGCGCTGCATCAGCGGCAATAGGGAGCGGCAGGGGGGTGAAAAGAAATTGTGCAGCAGCGGCAAC
Source organism: Alphaproteobacteria bacterium (assembly GCA_021297975.1). GTDB lineage: Bacteria > Pseudomonadota > Alphaproteobacteria > JAJTHO01 > JAJTHO01 > JAJTHO01. The sequence goes on along the minus strand of JAJTHO010000091.1, from coordinate 6,825 downwards.
TTCATTGAGCGTGTGGGCGCGTTCAGTGAAGGCGGCGGCGAGATCACGGAATGAATAAAGTGAATATTCATTCATTTTAAAGTCTTTTATATGTTGGCCTATTAATGAAAGTATTCGTTCACTATCTATTTGACGCAGATAATGCTGATTGAGAAAAAGTAGTTTGTCGCGGTCAAAGCGCGAGGCGCTTTTGCTGATGTGGCTAAGGCTATCAAACCAGCTAATTGCCTGTTCCAGGCTAATGATTTCATCGTCGCCATGCCCCCAGCCGAGGCGCAATAAATAGTTGCACAGCGCCTCCGGCAGAAAGCCCTCGTCGCGATAGCTCGATACGCCCACCGCGCCGTGGCGCTTAGACAGCTTTGCCCCGTCGCTGCCGTGAATCAAGGGGATGTGGGCAAAAATGGGAACATCAAAGCCGCAGGCGATAAAAAGATGATATTGCCGAAAGGCGTTATTGAGGTGGTCATCGCCGCGAATGATGTGGGTGATGCCCATGTCATGATCATCAACGACGACGGATAGCATGTATGTCGGCGTGCCGTCACTGCGAAGCAAGACAAAGTCATCGATTTGGCTATTGCTAACGTTCACATTCCCCTGAACGGCGTCGTCAATGCTCACCTCGCCCTCAAGCGGTGTCCGCAATCGAATGGTATAGGGCTTGCCGGAAGGCCAATCTGCCGGGGTCTTGTCACGCCAGCGCCGATCATAGGCAACCGGCCGCCCAGCGGCCATCGCCTCATTGCGCATAACCTCAAGTTCTTCTGGTGTTGCATAGCAGCGGTAGGCCTTGCCTGCCTCTACCAATCCTAAGGCAACGGCGCGGTGCCGCTCAAGATTCGCGGATTGATACACTTCTGGTTCGTCCCAATCCAGCCCGAGCCAGCGCAGGCCGTCTAAAATCGCGGCGGTCGCCTCAGGTGTGGAGCGCGCCCGGTCGGTGTCTTCAATCCTTAGTAGAAAAGCGCCGCCATGATGCCGGGCAAATAGCCAGTTAAACAGCGCTGTGCGTGCCCCACCGATGTGCAGTAGGCCGGTGGGCGAGGGGGCAAAACGAACGCGAACATTCACTTACAAAGTCTCCCACGTCCCAAGCCACCCTGCATCGAGCGCATATGCCGCAAGAGCAGTCAAAACCGCCGCAATCAAGGACGTGACAATAAATTTTATGCCTAAAAACGTTTTTTGCGGCGCGCTGGTTGCATGGCCAGTCTCCAGCGTTTCTGGCATTTTCAACCGCCACGGCAGCGCCATATACCAAACAATCCACCACACGCAGACATAGGTAACGAGGGTTCCGGCGACATCCATGGCTCACGCTACACGCAGACCACGGCGGCTGGCAACTTTTATCCGTTGTTTTTTAACGCCGCGTTAACACCCTTGGGCTAAATTCAACCTATAGTTTAAAAACACAAGAGGTTGGCCATATGAACGGTTTAGTTGTTCTTCTAACGTTGGCGTTAATTTTTGTCTCCAGCGGCGAAAAACGTAGCCCGGAAACCAAGGCTATCCGAGCCGTTGCGGTGGCTGCCGCTGACGATCCCGATGTAATGGACGCGGTTATGACGGCGTCACGCGAAAAACTCAGCAAAACTGTCGCCACCCTGCGTGAGCGCCGCGACGATGCGGAGCGTTAAAGCGGCTTTGCTGCTGGCGGCGCTGTGTTCCAGCGCGGCGGCCGCAGAGGACTGCGTACCTATTCCTTCCGCTGATTACAACGCGGCAAACCAGCCCAGCGCCGATTATCCGGCGCAGGCACAACTACCGCCATCTCTCTTAAACCCGAAGCCCACTATCGAGCTTAGTCGTGAAGTCGTAAGCCGCAGCGGCATAACCCGTGATGTGAAACTCGGCAGTATCGCGCTCGACCCTTCGCGCCCCGACGCGGGCTTAGGCGTTGGCACACCAAAGGATTCTGCGGCGCTTCCCGCCGTTGAAAGCCGCTGTAAAAAACGCCGCTAAATCTGGTTGCGGGTGCTTTGTAAACCCGCTACCGCTAGGCGATGCGCTTATCTCAATTGTTATTTCCCACTCTTCGTGATGATCCCAAAGAGGCGCAAGTCGTCTCCCACCGCCTGATGCTGCGTGCGGGTATGATCCGCCAGAACGTGGCGGGTATTTATACCTGGTTGCCCATGGGGCTGCGGGTTTTGCGCAAGATTGAGGGTATCGTGCGCGAGGAAATGGCGGCAATAGGGTGCGGTGAATTGCTGATGCCAACGCTGCAACCAGCTGAATTATGGCAGGAAAGTGGCCGCTATGATTCGTATGGCAAGGAAATGCTGCGCATAAAAGACCGGCATGAGCGCGATTTGCTGTATGGCCCCACCAACGAAGAAATGATTACGGCGCTCGTGCGCGACTGTAAGCCCAGCTACCGCGATATGCCCAAGCTCGCCTATCATATTCAATGGAAATTCCGCGATGAAATCCGGCCGCGCTTTGGTGTGATGCGCGGGCGCGAGTTTTTGATGAAGGACGCCTATTCCTTCGCGGCGGATAAGGCGGGCGCTGAGGCGGCGTATGAATCGTTTTTTATGGCGTATCTTAAGATTTTCAGCCGTTTAGGCGTCACGGCGGTGCCGGTACGCGCCGCTACGGGGCCTATCGGCGGCGATTTAAGTCATGAGTTTCATATTTTGGCCGAGACAGGCGAGAGTCAAGTCTATGTGGATAAGGCGTACTTCGCGGAAAACGTTAATGAGTTAATGTTCACTAAGGCGAAAGGCTACTATGCGGCTGCCGATGAGCTGCACGATCCCTCACAATGCCCTATTCCGCCGGAGCAGTTGGCTACTAAAAGAGGCATCGAAGTGGGTCACATTTTCTATTTTGGCACCAAATACAGCGCCGCCATGGGCGCAACCGTGACAGTGGCGAATGCGCAGTCGGTTCCATTGGAGATGGGGGCGTATGGTATTGGTGTGTCGCGTCTCGTGGGGGCATTGATCGAGGCGCATCATGATGCGGGCGGCATACGTTGGCCGGTATCGGTTGCGCCGTATCGCTTGGCTATTGTGGCGGCGAAACCTGATGATGAAGATTCCGTTTCTAAGGCGGAACAAATTTATCGCAATTTATCTCAACTTGACGGCGATGTGCTTTTCGATGACAGGCCGGAACGAATGGGCACTAAATTGGCGGATTTAGAGCTTTTGGGCATTCCGCATGTATTTGTGGTTGGGCCCAAGGGGCTCGAAAACGGCATGGTTGATTGGAAAGAACGTGCCTCTGGTAAGACAACGGCGGTTCCGCTGGCCGGCCTTGAGCATTTGTATGCTCATTTCTAAAGCGGAACGATTCATAGCCTTGCGCTACCTGCGACTGGGGCGGCAGGAGCGTTTTGTCGGATTGGTTGCGTCTTTTGCGGTGTTAGGGATTTGTTTAGGAGTTGCGACGCTTATTGTCGTGCTGTCGGTGATGGACGGCTTTCGCCAGGAACTTTTGGGGCGCGTTATCGGTGTTAACGGGCATGTGACGATCTATGCCCCGGCGGATATGCCCCCGGTGTCAGAGGACGTCGTAACCAGCCTGCGCCAGCATCCAGACGTGCAGTATGCCGTAACGGTGTGGGAGCAGCAGGCGCTGCTGCAGCGGCGCGACCAGACGCAGGGTATCCTCGTTAAGGGGGTCGATTTTAATATTTTACAGCAAAAGCCGCTGGTGGGCGCGAGTTTAGAGCCGCCCTTGCCGCAATCCTTTGCAGAGGATGCTGCGCCGCTTGTTTTGGGTGCGCGGCTGGCGGAACGCTTGGGTTTGAGCGCCGGGGATACGGTGTCCTTGATGACGTTGAATGCGGCGCCCAGCGCCTTTGGCAGTCTGCCAAGGCAGAAGCAATTTCAAATAGTTAGCCTATTTTCTAGCGGGCTGTATGACTATGACACCAACGTTGTTTTTATGCCCCAAGCCAGTGCCCAGCAGTTTTTTCGGGCGAGTGCGCCTTGGAACAGCTTGGAAATTTCCCTGCATGACGGCTCAAAAGTTGATGGTTTTATGCGCGATATTGAGACCCTATTGCCCCCCGGCGTGCTGGTACGCGACTGGCGCTTTGCCAACCGCAGTCTGTTCCAAGCCATTGAAGTTGAACGCAGTTTGATGTTTATCATCCTGTCGCTTATCATTCTGGTTGCGGCGTTTAACATTATTTCTACCATGGTTATTTTGGTTAAAAACAAAAGCCGCGATATCGCCGTGCTGCGCACGCTGGGCGCGAAACCTTCGGAAATTATGCGTATTTTCATGATGATAGGGATGACGTTGGGCGGCGGCGGCCTTGCCGCTGGCGTTCTGTTAGGGGTTGTCTTTGCCCGAAATATTGAGCCTATTCGTCAATGGATTCAAGAAATTACAGGCGCGCGCCTGTTTCCCGATGATGTTTATTTTTTGCGCAGTCTGCCCAGTCAAGTTGATCCGGTAACGGTTGCTTGGATTGCTGGGATGACGCTGCTGCTGGTCGCGCTGGCGACGTGGTACCCGGCGCGGAAAGCCAGCAAGGCGACACCGCTGGAGATTTTGCGCTATGGCTGATAATGCAACGGTTTTATCAATAGAGAACGTTCACTTTGGCTATAAACAAGCGGGCGTGATGGTGCCGATTTTAAGCGGCGCGAGCTTTGCCGTGGCGGCGGGTGAGTGTGCCGCGTTGCAGGGGGCGTCGGGTACGGGAAAATCAACCGCGCTTGCGCTTGCGGGTCTGCTGGTATCGCCGCAACAGGGGCGGATTGTGCTGGATGGAGAGGATACCACCGCATGGTCAGAAAACACGCGGGCAACATGGCGGCGCGATAAATTAGGCTTTATTTTTCAGCAGCATCACCTGCTCGATGATTTTACAGTGCGGGAAAATTGCGCCCTGCCGCTGTTGTGGCAGGGGAAGGATGCCGCTCCCGTGGATGCGCTGCTGGACAGTATGGGGCTAAGCGGCCGTGCCAACGCCTATCCGCCGCAGTTATCCGGCGGGGAGCAGCAGCGCGCCGCCATTGCGCGGGCGCTTATCCACCGCCCACGGCTGCTCTTGGCGGATGAGCCAACCGGCAATCTCGATCCGGAAAACGCGGCGATTGTTTTAAAGCTGCTGCTCGATGCAGCGCGAAAGCAGGGATGCGCGGTTTTATTGGTCACGCATGATCCGCAGATAGCGGCAGCGGCGGATAAGCGATTCGTGATGAGTGAACGTTCGGTCATTTTAAAATGATGTATTGCGCCATTACCAATCATAGTAGCTATTCACTTACCGAAAGCGCCTTGCGCCTTCCCCAGCTCATCGCCCATTGTCGCCGCTATGATATGCCCGCTGCGGGGTTTTGCGATACCAACAATTTATTCGGTGCGCTCGAAATCGCGGGTAGCCTTGGGGAGGCTGGGATACAGCCGCTGATTGGGATAAAGCTGCGCGTTCTGGTGCCAGATCAGGGCGCGGCTTTTCTGCCGCTGTATGCCGCCTCAAAACAAGGCTATGAGCGGATTTTGGCGCTGAGCAGCCAAAGTTTTGCGCACGCGGCCTCCCCTAAAGAAGCGGCGCTACTGCTTGATGAGGTGCTTAAAGACACAACCGGGCTTCTGGCCGTTGCCGGGGCAGGGGAAACGCATCTGGGGCAGTGGGCGGCCAGCAATCCAGACGCCGCAACGGCGCATCTAGAGCAGCTCAAAACAGCCTTTCAAGACCGCCTGTTTATCGGCATCCCCCGCCATGATTTGCCGCAAGAACAAGCCGCCGAGCCGTTTTTGCTCGATGCGGCCACAACCAGCAGCCTGCCCCTCATCGTCCATCATAATGTTTTTATGGCATCTGTAGCTGATGTGAATGCGCACGAAGCCCTGCTGTGTATTGGCGTGGGCACAACGCTGAATGACCCCCAGCGCCCGCGCAGCAGCCCGCTCTATGCCCTCGCCTCGCCTGATGAGATTGCGGCGCGGTATGCCGATATTCCCGAAGCTGTTGCAAATACAGTCTATTTTGCGCAGCGCTGCGATTATATTCCGAAAGGGCGCAAGCCGCTACTGCCGAGCTTTGGTGTCGATGAACAGCAACTCCTGCGCGAACAGGCCGCCAGCGGGCTCGAAGCCCGCCTGAAAGGCGTGTTGCCTCGCCGCTATACAGACAAGATATATCGCGATCGGCTGTTGTTTGAGCTGGATGTCATCGCCGGAATGGGCTTTGCCGGTTACTTCTTGATTGTCGCCGATTTTATTCGCTGGGCAAAAAGCCAGAATATCCCCGTGGGGCCCGGGCGCGGCTCGGGTGCGGGCTCCATTGTCGCTTGGGCGCTCACGATTACCGATCTTGACCCGCTGGAATTTGATTTACTGTTTGAGCGGTTTTTGAATCCCGACCGGGTGAGCATGCCCGATTTTGATATCGATTTTTGTCAGGACAGGCGCGATGAGGTGATGCGTTATGTTCAGGACAAATACGGCGCGGATAAAGTAGCGCAGATTATCACGTTCGGAAAGCTGCAGGCGCGGGCGGTGCTGCGCGATGTGGGGCGGGTGCTGGATTTGCCGTATGGGCAGGTTGACCGCATTTGCAAAATGGTACCGAACAACCCCGCGGCTCCCGTCACCTTACCAGAGGCGATTAAGGCCGATGAGAACCTCGCCGCCTTTTGCCGCGATGAGGAAACGGCGTCTTTAATGCAGATTAGCCAGAAGTTGGAAGGCTTATACCGCCATGCATCCACGCACGCGGCGGGGGTTGTGATTGGCGATAGACCCTTGCAAGAACTGGTGCCGATGTATTCTGATCCTCGCGCCATGATGCCGGTGACGCAGTTCAACATGAAGTATGCGGAAAAAGCCGGGCTGGTGAAGTTCGATTTT
>JAJTHO010000132.1 GCA_021297975.1 Alphaproteobacteria bacterium | reverse complement strand
GTGAATTGTGTTGCATCGCCGTTTCGCCGCGCTATAAAGGCGGTTCGCAATTTTGCGGGTGTAGCTCAGTGGTAGAGCACGACCTTGCCAAGGTCGGGGTCGAGGGTTCGAATCCCTTCACCCGCTCCATATTCCGCTCTCAAGAGGGGAGGTATGGTTTTTACAGATAAACCGTTGACGGTTAGCGAAGTTCAACAAATCTAGGATTTTTGCCCCTCGGCGCGGTGTTTGATTCCATTAAAAACTGGTGTTCATGTTTCGTTTCGGTTAGCCTTATTTTAGAGAAAAAGGCTTCATCATGCGCATTTTTACGGCAACACTTTTTACCGCACTGATGGTGCTCTCATCAAGCTTTCAGGCGCACGCAGCAGATAAACACAACCATACAGCACCAATAGAGCGGCAAAACAGTCCAACCGTTAATGTCACTAGCCCGCGAACTATCAAGCCCGGCACGCCGCAGGCGCTGACCCTGCGCCTGACCGATGCATCCGGCACGCCGATTACAGTTGATAAGCTCACAGAGGTGCACACAAAAAAACTACATCTTTTTGTTGTCGCCCCTGATTTCAGTGAATACCTGCACGTTCATCCTGAGGCGGCAAAGAAAACGGGTGAGTACACCGTGATGGTAAAGCCTGAGCAGAGCGGCTATGTGGTCTGGGCGGACATAACCCTTGAAAATGGTGGGCATTTGCCCGTGCGGACAACATGGGGCAGCCCCGCGGCGCAGCCAGTTATTTCCAAGACTGCTCAGCTGACAGCAGAGGCTGCGGGGATTGCCGCAGCCATACAGGACAGTGTGCTCACCGCCGGTGGCGACAGCACGTTGCAGGTTAAGTTACACGATGCGTCGGGTAAGCCGGTCACGAATTTAGAAGAATTTCTGGGCGCATCGGCGCATTTGGTGGGGTTTGATGGCGCGCAAACACGATTGCTCCATGCGCACCCCATGGACGGTGTGAAGACGCCGGGAATGCTGCAATTTCATGTGAATCCACCCATAGCCGGGGTTTGGAAGGTTTTTTTACAGGTGCAGCGCGCGGGAGCCGTGTTGACGTTTCCCTTTACGCTGTTGGTAAAAGCAGAGTAATTATTTTTTTTCGGAGCAAGGTTATGCAACACGCAGCCATTACTGTTGATCGTTACACCCCCGTCGCCATCGTCCTTCATTGGTTAATGGCACTTTTGGTGATTGGTTTATGGATTGTTGGCTCGCTGATGAGTGATTTAACACCGCCGTTTAAATACACCGTGTATGACCTTCATAAGGCAACGGGAATTTTAATTTTAGTCTTGACGTTTTTTCGGCTGGGCTGGCGGTTTACCCATCCTGTTCCCGCTTTGCCGTCATCCATCCCGCGCTGGAAAGGACAGCTTGCCCGCATCGCGCATTGGGCGCTGTATGCACTGCTGATTTTGATGCCGTTGTCGGGCTGGGCGATGTCGAGTTCGGCGGGGTATCCGGTCAGTATTTACGGCTTATTTGATATGCCGGCTTTGCTGGATAAAGATGTGGCGTTGGCGGGATTTTTTAAAGAAACCCACGAACTATTGGCCAATGGCTTGCTGCTGCTCGTTGCCGCACACACAGCGGCGGGTTTATTGCATCATTACTATTATAAAGACACGGTATTGCGGCGGATGCTGCCGGGACGTAAAGGATTGTGAGAAATGTCTGAGACCATTGCAGTTGTTGGTGTTGGTTATGTTGGGTTGCCGCTCGCAGTGGGGCTTGCGGCCGCAGGATTCCCGGTTATTGCCTATGACCATTCGGCGGCGCGGGTTGAGGGTTTAAAAAACAACGTTGATACAACGGATAGTGTGACGCCGGCGCAGCTAGCGGCGGTTTCCGCAACGCTGCACTTTACCAGCGATGCGGCCGCGTTAAAGCCCGCCACGGTTCATATTATAACGGTGCCAACGCCGGTTGATGCGGCGCACACGCCCGATTTATTTTTACTGGCTGAGGCTGGAAAAGCTGTGGGCGCGTGCTTAAAGCGCGGCGATTTAGTTATTTTGGAATCAACGGTTTATCCCGGCGCAACGGAAGAATTTTTGCTGCCCCGTCTGGCCAAAGCCAGCGGCCTTAAGCCTGGCGTTGATTTTTCATATGGCTATGCACCAGAACGGATTAACCCCGGCGATCCGCTGCGGCAATTGCGGGAAGTCGTGAAGGTGATTGCCGGCAATACCCCGGAAACGTTAGAGCGGATGCGCAAACTGTATGCGCCGATTTGCGGCGAGAAAAATCTCTATCTCGCACCCAGCATTGCCGTGGCGGAAGCCGCCAAGGTGATGGAAAATACCCAGCGCGATTTGAATATCGCCTTGATTAATGAACTAGCACTGATTGCCGACAGATTATCTATTGATACACGTGATATTTTAGCAACGGCGGGCAGTAAATGGAATTTTCTACCCTTCGAGCCGGGGCTTGTCGGCGGCCATTGCATTGGCGTTGATCCCTATTATCTAACGCACCGCGCGGCGGCGGCGGGCTATATACCCGAAGTGATTCTGGCCGGGCGGCGTGTGAATAACCGGATGGCATCCTTTGTGGCGGATAAAACCTTGCAGCTCTTGGCTAAAAAAGGACGCAGCGGCGCGGTATCGGTGAATATTCTTGGCGTGACCTTTAAAGAGAACGTGCCCGATGTGCGCAACAGCCAAGTGCCACTGATTAAGGAACGCCTGGAAAGTTTTGGCGCGACCGTGCGGGTGTATGACCCCGTTGCAGCCAGCGCGGATGTGAAGAAAGGTTACGGCTTTGAGCTGGCGGCAACACTACAGCCAGCGGACGCGGTTATCCTGGCGGTGTCGCACCATGAATACCGCACGGCGGGTTGGGCAGGGCTGTTGCCGTATCTTGCCCCCAAAGGCGTGATGGTGGACGTCAAAGCAGCGTTGCCGAAAGGTGAGGCGCCGAATGATGTTCATTACTGGCGCTTGTAAACGCAACAAGGTAATACACCGTTGATGACCAGCCGAAAAATACTGGATGCCTGCTTTTGGTTCGTAGTAGTGGTGACGTTGCTCGCGGCACTGCCGCTAGGCTCTGCGCGCCCATGGGCTTGGAATACGCTAAGTTTGCTGTATGCGCTTACGGGTCTTGTTGTTGCGGGCGTGCTAGTGAAAAATCCCCGGGTTGCCGGGAATGCGCCGCCGCTAATGCCGCTGTTGTTTCCGGTTTCGGCTTATTTGCTTGTGCTGCTGTGGGCAATGCTACAAACACTGCCTATCTGGCCGGAATCATTGGCGCACCCCCTGTGGGCGCAGGCCAGCGCAGCGTTAGAGATGCCCGTTTCTGGGCGTATTGCGGTTGATCCGCAAACTGCAACGGCCAGTTTTGTGCGGCTGTTAGGGTATTTGTATTTATTTCTTATGGTCGTTTTCATGGCGAATAGCCGCGAGCGTGCTCGCCAGGTTCTTCATGCGGTTGTGCTCGGAACAGCGCTCTATGCGGCGTATGGCTTGATTGTCTATTTCAGCGGCAACGAAACAGTGCTGTGGTTTGATAAATGGGCGTATAAAAAAGACTTAACGGCAACGTTTGTAAACCGCAATTCCTGCGCCACGTTTATGGGGATGGGGGTGCTGACCGTTGCCGGGCTGCTGATGCAGCATATGGTTAAAAATAATCGCTTTGAGTATGGGCTGCGCAGCGGAATGCGCTACATGCTGCTGGCGCTGCTGACCCCCTATGCGCTGTGGCTGCTTTCATCATTTACGCTGCTACTCACCGCGCTATTGCTGACGAATTCGCGGGCGGGCTTTGTCTCGGTTGGTATCGCACTTATTGTGCTGGCACTGCTGATTGTGCCCAAGAAACGCTGGAGTGTCGCGGCGAAAATGGCGCTTACGGGCGTGATAGCGGCGGGATTACTGCTGTTTCTTGAGGCGCAAAGCAGCAAAACCGCTGGCCGGCTTTTGGAAACTGACTTGGCGGAGGAGGGGCGGCCTGCTGTTTTTAAGCTGACCTTTGCGGCAATAGAGGGTGCGCCCCTGACAGGGCATGGCCTAGGGGGATTTCTGAACGCGTTTGCGCTCTATCGTGACGGCACGGTAATCGGCACGTATGACAAGGCGCATTCAGATTATCTGGAATTGGCGTTTGATTTGGGCATTCCTGCAGCCCTGCTGTTTACTGCTGTTTTTGTGGCCGTGTTGTGGCGGGTGCGGCGCGGCTGGCAGGCGCGCTCGAACCAACGCTATGTTCAGGCAATTGCTCTTGCAGTGAGTCTACAGGTTTTTCTGCATGCGCTGGTTGATTTCAGTTTGCAGATTCCGGCGGTTGCGGCGCTGTTTACACTGCTGCTGGCGGCGGCGTATGCGCGGTCTTTCCCTGCGGTGCGGGAACGTTAACGTTCGGGCTGATTTTGCAGTTGTTCACGGAAATAGCGGTAGCCATTGAGATTGGTGCGCTGCTCTTCGGGCGGCAGTGTTTCAATAAAGCGCGAGACTAAATCAGGCCGATTCATTTTTGCGAGCAGCTTCAGGGTCAATGAATTACGCACCCGCAGCGCATAGGCAACCTGCTGTTCAAAAAGCTGATTTTCCTCAAGCGAGAGCGGATTTTTCCATGAAGCGGTAAACTCTATCCGCCATAATAAAAGTTTAGGCTCAAACGGTGCGGTAAAAATAGACATTAGCCACGCTGCCCGCATCCGCTCAGTATCACCATGTAATTCCTGGCTTACGAAAGCGTAACGCGCCCAGGCAAAACTGTTCGCGGGCGCGGCGGCGAGACTGTTTTCCAGCAGTTCTTTTGCCTTAAAAAGTGCATCAAGACCATATAAAGACTGTGTTCCGGCTGTTTTAGCGGCAGTACTATAGAGCAGCGCCAGTTCGGCTTGATGATGCGGGCTAAGAGTATCGCGGCGCTGGGTCTGATAATGAGCGATGGCAGCGGCAAGATCGTCATTAGAAAGCGTTTCATCCGCATACAGTGTTGTGTTGATGCGCTTCAGTTCCTGCACTGCCGCTTCTTCAAAGAGTGTGGGCGCAGCAAGCGCAACGATGCACAGGCTTATCACTGTCAGCAACACACATAAAATGTAGCGGTGCGTTGTTGGGGAAGACATTTTAGGCGCCGCCGCTGCCTGCATCAGCCTTTTTTGCTTTTGGTGTCGTCGGCGTAATAATCGGCGTAACGGCTATAATAATAACCAATATCGCCATAATTATAAGCCTTGTGAGCGACTAAATCCACTTGTGTCAATACACCCAACACCTCTGCGTTCGGCGCAGTGCGCTTCAGCGATTGCAGAGCATTCTTCACCACTTTGCGCGGTGTGGAATTATAGCGAATGGCAAATAGCACATTGTCAACAAACGGTGCAAGAATAATAGCATCGGAAACCGCCATCAGCGGCGGCATATCAAGAATGACTAAATCATAATTGCTGCGCGCGTATTCAAGCAGGTTTTTCATGCTGTTTGAAGACAGTGCGGCTTGCGGCACATTGACGTTTGATTTTGTGCCAATGTAATGCAATCCGGTTGTTTCTTCGGTGTGCATTATATCGCTGATGCTGGCGGCATCGTTTAAGTAATCCGCCATACCTTTTTTAATATCGATATCCAGCAGTTTGCCGAGCGCCGGGCGGCGCATATCGCTATCAATCAGCAAAACGCGCTTGCCCGCCAGACTGGCGATATTGGCCAGCGACAGCGAGAAAAAGCTCTTTCCCTCCGACGGCACGGATGACGTTACCATCACAACCTTTGCCGCCTTGGAATCGCTGCCCAGAAATTTAAGCGCGGTCAGCACGGCGCGCATGGCTTCCGTATAGGCCGTTGGCTTGTTACTACGCAGATACGGCATAATGGTTGCTGCGTTTTCCTTCGTCAATTTAGGCACCATGGAGATAGTTTTTAGGGCAAGCAGCTGTTCTATTTCCGTTGTTGAGCGGAAACTGTTGTTGAGCATTTCGCGGAGAAGCACAAACAACACGCCCAGCAGCAGCGACGTAACAAACGTGCCGATAACAATGAGCGTTCTTTCTGGTTTCGAGGCTTTTTCAGGTATATCAGCGCGGGCGATAACACGGGCGTCGGCTTGCTGGAAGGAATCTTTACCAAAGGTCTCTTTAAAGCGATCAACAAAGGTATCATAGAGCGCGCGTTCGGAATCCGCATCACGGCGCAGCTGGTCAACTTGAATCTGGCCGCGATTGGCAACCTTCAATTTTGATTCAAGCGTGTTAATATTGCCGCGCAGCGAATTTTCCCGGGCGCGGGCAATTTCTGCTTCGCTAGCGAGGCTGGAGATAATCCGGCCAACTTCTTCATTAATTTTAATTCGCAAGTCACGGATTTCAGCTTGTTTATTGATACGGAGGGGATGACGTTCCCCGTACCGGCTGGCGAGATCTGCTTCCTCGCGGACAACCTCGGCTTCTTGTTCGCGAAGGCGCTGAATCAGCTGTGATTCCAGCACGCTGGAAACAGCATCAAGGCCGCTACCGCTTTTGCCGATACTGCGGGCGCGGCCAAGACGGGCTTCGGCCTGGGCGCGTTCGGATTGCGCCAGAACCAGCTGGGTGTTTAAATCCGCAAGTTGCTTTTGCAGAATATTTTCGCCGCTGGATTCAATAATGTTGAATTGTTCTTGAGCAGAGGCAACGGCGCTTTCTGCTGTACCCACTTTTTCTTTCAATTCGCTCATGCGGGAATTAAGCCATTTATTGGCGCGTTCCACCGCTTCGAATTTCACTTCCAATTGGTCAACCAAATATTCATTTGCCCATGTGTTAGCGATAAAGGCGGCTTTTTCTGGATTTTCAGAAGTGAAGCTGAGGTGAATCGCGTAGGATTTACCGTCGTTGTCCAAATCCAGGTTCTTCAGCATTTTCTCAATAATAACCGCCTGTATTTTCTCAACATCAACCGCCGTTTCTTCATCTCGACCCAGTAATCGCCCAATAAAACCAGGTTTGTTTGATTCATCAAGTGAAGGGTTAAACTCAGCATCATTCTCCAGATTGGCTGATTTCATAACGCGGTAGGCAACTTGCCGCGAGGCAAGAATAGCAATTTCACTCTGCACAATACCGGAATCGATATTCAGACCAGCCAGCGCTGATTGAAAATCAACCTGGCCGCGCCGTGTATCGAGCATCAGGCTGGTTTTTGCCGTATATTTCAGAGGCAACTGCATAACAAGCAAACCGACAATCAGCGTAATGCTGAACGCAATTGCCAGAACAATTTTCCGTGCTCCCCATATGAGCGAAAAAAGAGACTGTAAATCAGTATCCTCTATGGATTGGAGTACGTCATTATTTTGTTTGCTGTTATCAAACTGGTTCATAAATTTTCCATTTGTAATGACTTATTAAACTGCCTTGGTGCAGCGAACAAGAACCTTCTTTGTTAGTCTTTCTCGTCGTCCTTAAGTGCGGCTTCCAGCTCATCAATAAGAGCGCTTATCATCTTCAGGCCATCATCCCAGAAGGTTGGCTCATCGGGATTCAGGCCAAAGGGCGCGAGGGCGCGGGCTGTCGGCACGCTGCCGCCGCGCCGCAACACATCCACCAGTTTATCGGCAAAGCCATTGGGCGCGGCGGTATAGCGAGCATAGAGGCTGTTCACCACCCCGTCGGCATAGGCATAGGCATAGACATAAAACGGCGTGTGGATGAAATGGGGGATATACATCCAGAAGGTTTTATAGCTGTCATCAAGGCTGAACGCATCGCCGAGGGCGGCGCGCTGTATCTCCAGCCAGAGCGTGCCAAGGTCGCTGAACGACAGCTCACCATTTGCGCGGCGTTCATGCACCGCGGTTTCAAACTGGTGAAAGGCGATTTGGCGTACAACGGTGTTCAGCGCGTCTTCAATTTTTCCGGTCAGGAGTGCTTTTTTCCCGGCGGTGTCCGTAACGGTGCTGCGCAGGTAATCAAAGGTCAGCATCTCGCCGAAAATCGAGGCGGTCTCCGCTAACGTCAGCGGCGTGTCGGCCAGTAAATAGCCCTGCTCCCGCGCGAGATACTGGTGCACGCCGTGCCCCAGTTCATGCGCCAGCGTCATCACATCCCGCGCCGAGCCGTAATAATTCATCAGAATATAGGGATGCGTATCGGGGGTGACGGGGTGCGAGAACGCGCCGCTGTCTTTACCGGGGCGGGGGGCGGCATCAATCCAGCCGTTTGCAAAAAACAGCGCGGCGGTTTGCTGAAACAGCGGATGAAAGCGGCCAAACGCTTGAAGCACAATATCCTGCGCCTCTGCCCAGGAATACTGCGGCACATTGACCCCTGGCCACGGCGCGTTTCTGTCCCATGGGGCGAGTTTTTCAAGGCCAAGGCCTTTGGCTTTGAGTTGGTAATAGCGGTGTGACAGCGCGGGGTAGGCGGCAACAACGGAGGCGGTCAGCGCGTCTACGCTTTGGCGGCTGACTTGATTATCCAGATGCCGCGAATCGGCGGGGTGGTCAAATTTCCGCCAGGCTGATTCCATGCCCCAATCTTTGGCGAGGGTGTTGGTTATCAGCGTGAAAGAATGGCTGAGTTTCTCTAAGCCTGCGCCAAAGGTTGCGGCGGCATTGGCGCGGCGGGCGCGATCGGTGCTGGTTGAGAGGATGTGCAGCACATCGGCTTCTGTGGCCTCTGTTTCTTCAAAGTCAAACCGCAGTCCGGCCAGCGTTTCATCAAACAGGCGGACAAAGGCATCGCGGCTGGTCAGGCTTTTTTCAATGAGGATTTCTTCAACATCCAGCGGCAACTGGTGCGCCTTATGACGGCGCAGCAGTGTAAGCCACGTGTTATACTTGCCCGCATCAAGAGCGGGATCGGGCAGCTCAATGAGGCCGTGCGTGAAAAACGCGAGGTTTTTATGCCGTTCGCTCACCAGCTCACTTATTTGCGCGTAAAAGCGCGAGACGGCCTCGTCCCCTGTTGCCGCCGCATGGCGCAGCCCGGCATAGCTGCTCACTCGGCCAAGACGGGTGAGGATATGTTCATAACGGCTGATAAGTGTTTCCAGCGGCGCTGTGTTTGCGGCGAACGCGCCCCGCAGGGCGGCTATGGCCGCGTCAATGTCTGGCCATAACACTGCAATCGCTGGATCGGTATCGGATGCGTATAAATCCGCGAGATTCCAAACGGGCAGCGTGCCCGTGTTCTTCTCGCTCACGCGGCGTGTTTCAAGGACGAGGCCGCTGCAACCACATCGGTTTCAATGCCAAGGGCGGTGCAGTAGGTTTCAAGCAGCGCTTCGGCTTCAATACGTTTCTGGTCATCCATTTTACGAATTTTCAGCACCGTGCGCATGGTTTTGGTGTCAAAGCCCATGGATTTCGCCTCGGCAAACACCTCTTTGATGTCTTGGGCAACAATGGCTTTGTCTTCCTCTAAACGCTCTAGGCGCTCAATAAAGCTTTGCAATTGCTTGGCGGTTGTTGAATCGATGCTGTCCATGAGTTCCTCACCTTGTGTGCGGCTAGGTAGCAAGTGCTGCACGCTTTGTCGAGGGGGATTCAAT
>JAJTHO010000176.1 GCA_021297975.1 Alphaproteobacteria bacterium | reverse complement strand
TCAGTTTTGCTGCATCAAAGGCATGCAGCGGGCGGCCTCTGCTCAGACACGAAAAATTGGTGATATCCACCGCCGCGCCGCGCAGGGTGCTGCCCACGGAGCGTAAGTGCGCGGCGATATCAGTGGGCGTTTCGGCCTTGGGGGACAGGGTCAGCCGGGCAAAAGCTAAGCCCAGTACGGCATCGGTTTGTACCGCAACCGGCCATGCTGTGCCGGTTGCGGTAAAGGCCGGGGCGGGCGTATCCTGCCACACGCCGCAACCCGCAGCGGCCAGGTCTCGCGCAATTCCGCGCACCGCAAAGCAATCAGCGCGGTTGGGGGTTATGGCAATGTCAAAGCTGCTGCCGCTGAGGCCTGAGGCTGCCGCCGCGGGGCTGCCGATGTCCGGTGTGCCGCTGAGCTCAACAATACCGTCTGTGCTCCACGGCAAACCAAGCTCTTCTGCCGCGCACAGCATTCCTTGGCTCGGCACGCCGCGTACCGGGCGCTCCGCTATCGTAATCCCTGTGCCGGGAACATAAACGCCGACTTTCGCCAGCACGGTGTATAGACCCGCGCGCGCGTTCGCTGCGCCGCAGACGATGGTTTTGAGGCCATCCGCCGTTTGCACCTCGCACACCTGTAATTTAGTGGCATCCGGGTGCGGCTTAGCGGACACGATATGCGCCACGGTAAAATCCCGCAGCAGCCACGGCCAGTCTTGCCGGGCGTCGACCTCTAAACCCAAACGGGTGAGGGTTTCGGCTACAACCGCATCATCGGGCAGGGCATCGAGATAGCGGGAGAGCCAGGCGCGGGTGGTTTTCATGATGCAGCAACCGATTTTTTTGCGGTGAGTCCCAGATAGTTTTCAGCACTGATAATCCCGCGTCCCAGTTCCTTTTCGGTTGCTTTACGGGCATTACCCGCGACAGCGCCGCCGCGCCGGGCGATTGTGCGGCTTTTGCTGAAGGTTTCGGGCTTTTCCTGCGCCGATATTTCCGTGGTCACTTTTTCGCCCAGCATGGTGAAAATCAGTTCCAAATCGGTCATGTGATCGCGAAGATTTGTTTTGTTTTTTTTGGGAAGATTCTTATGACGGCGGTATTCGGCTGGCGTCATGCCGAAGGTGGCTTTCGAGATTTCCGCCGTTAAAATGGCATAGTCGCTTTCGCGGGTGATGCCGCGTTCCTGCCATTCATCGGTGAGATTTTGCCGCACCGCCATACCGCGCAGGCGCTTATCAATCCAGTCTTTCGGATAGCCTTTTTGCTCATAGAGCGCCTTCATGCGCTCTTGGGCGAGTTCCGGATTTTCGATTTCTTGAATGCGCTCATAGCCTACTTTGGCGAGCCAGCGTTTGAAGGGCTCTGCTTTGGGGGAGGGGACAGATTGGATGATGCGCAAAAGGGATTCGGTGTTGGCGCAGTCTGTGACGCGCTGTTTTCCATCAGGAGCTGGTAATTTCAACCCGTGACAAAATGTCACGACTTCACTGTTTTCGGCTTGTAGCCTTTGTTTCAGCTTGCGCCAGTAGGCGCCCGCATCAAGACTACCCGTTAGCGCGCCCACCACATCAACAACCGAAAACCACCACTCATCCTGATGCCAGGTACGGCGAATGCGACTTTCACTGAACAGCACAACGGCTTTTTCTTGATTGCTCATGCCAACCCCCCCAGCGGCGCCCGCCCAAAATGGCGCAGCCATTTGCTGTTACCGGCAAAAAACGCCCGCAAATCCGGGATGCCGTGTTTCAGCATCGCGAGCCGCTCAACCCCCATACCAAAGGCAAAGCCCTGATGCACAGCCGGGTCTAAGCCGCATTGGCGCAGCACATTGGGATGAATCATGCCGCAGCCTAAAACCTCCAGCCAGTCGCCGCCGGAGCCGATTTTCAGGCCGCCCCCAGAGCGGTCACAGCCAATATCAACCTCTGCCGACGGCTCGGTAAACGGAAAAAAGCTGGGGCGAAAGCGCACCGGCAAATTCGGGATACCAAAAAAATCACTCAGAAAGCGTTCCAGCGTGCCTTTGAGATGGCCAAAATGGATGCCGGGCTCGACGACAAAGCCTTCAATCTGGTGAAACATCGGCGCGTGAGTCTGATCCGAATCACAGCGATACACCCGCCCTGGGGCGAGAATCCGCAGCGGCGGCTTTTGCGTTTGCAACACATGCACCTGCACGGTGGAGGTATGCGTGCGCAGCAGCTTGCCGTCCTGCATATAAAACGTGTCGTGCATCGCCTTTGCCGGGTGGTCAGGCGGAAAGTTTAGCGCGTCAAAATTGTGAAACTCGTCCTCAACATCCGTTGCGCTGGCAACGGTAAAACCTTGCGCCGCAAACAGGCAGGTGATGTCGAGAATGGTGTTGTTAATCGGGTGCAGCGCGCCGGGCGCGCTAACCGCAGCGGGCAGGGTGATATCAACGCGCTCTTTGGTGAGTTTTTCGGCCAGCTCAACGGCGCTTAATGAGGCTTTACGAGCATCGAGCGCGGCTGAGAGCTGTTCTTTAAGGGCGTTAATCGCCGCGCCTTGCGCTTTGCGCTCTTCGGGGGGGAGTGCGCCCAGCGTTTTCATGAGCTCGGTGACGCTGCCTTTTTTACCCAGCAGCGCCACACGAATATCATCAAGCGCCGCTGTTGATGTTGCGGCGTTAATTTGCGTTAGATAGAGGTCAGCAGAGACGGTCACGCCGCCGCTTTGGTGGCCAGTGCCGCTTTTGCCTGCTCAACAATTTGCACGAACGCGGCGTTGTCGTTAATCGCAAGATCCGACAGCACTTTTCTGTCCATATCAATGCCCGCCAAGGTCAGGCCGTTGATGAACTGTGAGTAGGTTAAGCCCAGTTCCCGCACGCCGGCGTTGATACGCTGAATCCAGAGGCGGCGGAATTGCCGTTTGCGGCAACGACGATCGCGGTAAGCGTATTGCAGACTTTTTTCCACCGCTTGCTTGGCAATGCGGATGGTATTTTTGCGGCGGCCATAAAAGCCGGAAGCCTGTTCAAAAACTTTTTTGTGACGGGCGTGGGACGTAACGCCCCGTTTGACGCGTGCCATGGTGTGAGCCTTTCAGATCAGATGTACGGATGATACTTGCGGACGATTTTTGCATCGCTCGCAGTTAGCACAAAGGTGCCGCGCGCACTGCGCTTCATCTTGGTGGGTTTGGCGGTAAGGCAGTGACGCTTGTTGGCGTAAAAGGCCTTAATTTTCCCGCTTGCGGTGGCTTTGAATCGCTTCTTAGCGCCGCTTTTCGTTTTCAGTTTGGGCATTTCATCCTCCGTATGGAATAATATATCGCGCAGGCAGCCCTGTCAGCCCACGTCGAAAAGGAAGCAGTATCTAAACGCCTTGCGCGAGAATTGCAAGTGTTTATATAGAGGAGGGTTTAATACCGACATTTTTACGCAGCGTCATCCTGAGTGCAGCAAAACCGAAAGGTTTTGCGAAATCGAAGGATCTCCATCAGAATAATGCGAGATTCCTCGACGGCACAAAACCTGGCGGTTTTGTTTGCTCGGAATGACGTCATTAAAAATGACAGGTGATAAGTTAGAGAAGGGGTGAGGGGTACGGCATGAGGCACGAGGCGCACGGCGCAAAGCACGATAAACTCAAAGATAAACTGCGTGAGAATCTCCTGCGCCGTAAGGAACAACAACGCAGCGGTGAAGTCCGCCCTAAAGAGAAAGCCGCCGATGTCCGTCCTTGCTGATACCGAAATTCGCCGTTTGGCTCAAGGCGGCATGATTGAGCCCTTTGTCGAAGCGCAAAAGCGCGAGGGGATGATTAGCTTCGGCCTGTCCTCATACGGTTATGATGCCCGCGTTGCCCCGGAATTTAAGATTTTTACCAACGTGGATTCCGCGACCATTGATCCGAAAGCCTTTTCCGCCAGCAGCTTTGTTGATCGCAATCAAGACGTCGTGATTATTCCGCCCAACAGCTTTGCGCTCGCGCGCACCATTGAGTATTTCCGCATTCCCCGCGATGTGCTGGTGATTTGTCTGGGTAAATCAACCTATGCCCGCTGCGGTATTATTGTGAACGTGACGCCGCTTGAGCCGGAATGGGAGGGGCATGTGACGATTGA
>JAJTHO010000055.1 GCA_021297975.1 Alphaproteobacteria bacterium | reverse complement strand
GTGTCGTAATAGTCGCCGGTGGTGGAATCGGTGCGGACAAAGGCCTCTTCAAAGGGCAGCAGCAGGGCTTCGTGACTGGTGAAGACCTCCGTTTCCCTCAGCTGCGGCGTGTTGGCCGCTGTCAGGCCGCAGGCTTCCATAAAGCGCAGTGCCTCAGAAATCCGATTGGCCAGCGTGATGTATTTTTCCGACTGGGCGGAATTTCTAGCAAAATCAAGGTTCCAGCGCTGAACCGCGTGTAAATCGGCATAGCCGCCGCTGGCAAAAGCCCGCATCAGATTCAAGGTTGCGGCGGACTGATGATACACCTCTAGCATCCGGCGCGGATCGGGAATGCGCTCGCCTTCTGTGAAGCCGATGCCGTTGACCATATCGCCGCGATAGCTGGGCAGTTTTAGGCCGTCTTGGGTTTCAAAATCATCGCTGCGCGGTTTCGCAAATTGCCCGGCCATGCGGGCAACCTTCACAATCGGTTTTGCCGCCCCGTACGTCATCACCACCGCCATTTGCAGCAGCACACGGAAAGTGTCGCGGATGTTATCGGCGCTGAACTCGGCAAAGCTCTCGGCGCAATCCCCGCCTTGCAATAGGAACGCCCTGCCCGCCCCTACCTCGGCCAAGTGTTTTTTAAGCCGGCGCGCTTCGCCCGCAAACACGAGAGGTGGTTGTTTTTTTAGGGCTTTTTCAACGTCGGCAACAACCGCTGCATCGGGATAGCTGGGCTGTTGTTTGATGGGCTTTGTGCGCCAGGTGGTGGGTGTCCAATTGAGAGTCATTTTTTGATTCTATTCAAAGACACTAGGAAAGGCAATTTTTGTTGCATCAAGCGTCGGAACGCCGCCACACACTGACAAAAAAACCATCCGTCCCATGCGTATGCGGCAGCAGTTGCAATGAATGAGCCCCCTGCCCTAAGGCCAAACCTGTTAAACCTTGTTTTTCCGCAATAGGCGCGAGCGGCTCAGCCACAAAACCGGGGTATTCGCCTGCAAACCAGGCCATTTGCGCTTCATTTTCCGCATCCAGCAGGGAGCAGGTGGAATAGACCAGTCGCCCGCCGGGCTTAACCAGTTTTTGCCCCTGTCGCAGCAGATCACGCTGTACGGTGACCATCTCAGCCAAATCCACCGCGTTATAGCGCAGCCGCGCATCCGGATTGCGCCGCCACGTACCCGATCCTGTACACGGCGCATCAATGAGCACGCGGTCAAACTTTGCCGCATTGTTCTCACGCCAACGCTTATCCGCAAGGCGCACTTGCGTGTTCTGTACCCCCGCTTTTTTCAAGCGTTTTTCGCATTGCGCTAGGCGCTTATCATTCACATCACTGGCAACAAGTCGCCCTTTGTTCTGCATCAAGGCGGCCAGCAGCAGCGTCTTACCCCCTGCCCCGGCGCAGAGATCCACCACCGCCATGCCAGGCTCCGCGTCCACGAGCAGGCCGCAAATTTGTGAGCTTTCGTCCTGAATTTCCAAGCGGCCATCTTGTAAGGCGGCAATCTGGTTATAGGCAAAACGTGCCTGCGCCCGCATTCCCAGCGGCGAGAGTTTTGTTGTGCTAAGTTTTAGACCGGACAGCTCACGCAGCGCCTCCTCCCGCGTCCAGCGCAGCGGGTTGATGCGCACATCCACACCCGCCTCATGACGGAGTGACGCTAGCAGCGGCACAAAATCATCGCCATACCGTGATAAGAGCGTTGCCTCTAGCCAATCTGGGCATTCATAGCGCACGGCATCAGGGATGGTGGACTGTTCTAGCTGTTGCCCGGCAAGGCGCTTAAGCAGGCCATTCTCGGCATCACCAAGCGGTGCGGGGGAATGCTGCTCGCCGCTATACAGCGCCGTAATCATCCCGGCCGGACGCGCCGCCACGAGAGCCATATACGCGAGCAGCAACGTGCGCGGGGTAAGCTCTACCTGCGCCCGGTGAATATGCCAGCTTAAGCGGTGGTAATGGCGGATAATGCCGTAAAGTAGCGAGGTAATCGCGTTGCGGTCGTGGCTGCCGACAAAACGGTGATTTTTGAAATAGGCCTGCGCGACTCTATCCGCAGGTTTCTGCGCCTCTAAAATGGGCTTAAGAATATCAATAACAGAGGCACACTGCGCAGCAGGAGTCATGATTTATACAGCGCGCATTAGAGTGTAGCCGGGCGGCTGGTGCTGCCACTTGGCGGAATAAAGGCCTTATTCGGCGTTTTGTTAATCCCGCCCGTTGTTGGGATTGCCATCGCTTTTTCTAAATCCTCGATGGTTAAAGCACCAGGGCGACCAAACAGCCAGCCCTGGCCATAGCCCACGTTCTCATCGACTAAAATTTTCGCCTGCTCTTCGGTTTCCACCATTTCGCCGATAGATTGGACGGATAAATCGCGGCTTAGTTGGCTTATCGCGCGGACAAAGGAACGGTCACGGTTATCTGTTGCCATATTCTGCACATAGCTACCGTCAATCTTAATAAAATCAACTTGCAACCGGCGGATATACTGAAAAGACGTCGCCCCCGCACCCACATCATCCAAGCATACCTGATGCCCATCATGACGCAGCATTTGCAGCGCGCCGTTCACGCGGTCGAAATCGCCAACGTGGCTGGATTCCGTCAGCTCAAACATAATGCAGCTGCGGATTTTGCTGTGCGGCTCCAGCATCCGGCGGAGACTGGCGATAAACAGTGTGCTTTCAAGAGATTGCGCCGATAAATTCACGGCAATCGGAATGCGTTTACCCTGACTGGTGAGGTCGATTACTTGCTGTAGCGCCTTATGGCACACAGCCATATCGAATTCTTCCACCATGCCGACCTCTTCGGCGAAGGTGACAACCTGAAACGGTGTGCGGTCGCCGGCAAAGCGGCTCAATGCCTCATAATGATGCGGCATACGGTTCTTTAAGCTCACAATCGGCTGGAAAACCAGGTGAAAATCATCTTCGCTCACTGCGGAGCGCAGCGCGGACACTTTAGTTAGAGTTTCGTCCATTAATTGGTTCAAACTATCACTCAAATTTCCAATCGTAAAGTTTTCTGCGCCAGATTCCGCAAATTTATTGACCGAGTAGAGCAAAGCCTTGACGGCGTCCTGCTGGCCGAGCTGCGCACCATCGGTGCTAATTTCAACCGTTTGAACTTTTTGTCCCTTTTTCTTTGGGTCGAGTTCTTTAGTTAGATTGCTTATGAAGCCTTTGATTTCATTATCAGTAACGCTATCGCTATGCACCACACCAAATTTTCCGGCATCCAGCCGCGCCGCGCTATCGCCATCAAGCGAACTGGTACGCAGAAAAGCCCCAACCTGGGCAAAGAAATGTTCCTGGTCTTCGGGTTTCGATGTCTTCAAAAAAGTGGACACATCCCCCAAATCCACCAACGTTACCTTGCTGCTGGAGCCTTCAACCGAGGCTAAATCAATCATCCTCGCCGCTTTATCGGCAAAACTGGCGGTATCGAGCAAGCCGGTTTCAGAATCGCGATATTCATTATCCGAGCCTTCACCAATGAGTCTGTCAGCAATCGTTGCGGTTACGTAATAATTAGAGCTATTAGGCAGACGACAGCCGCCAAAAATAACCGATATATGCACTTTCGGCTCATGCACTACACGCACCAATGCGGGCTGCATCCTGCCGCCCGCCTTAATCTGTGCGAATTTTTGCTGTATAATCGTGCGGTCGGCGGGAAGTAGAAAATTCAAAAAAGATTTACCCACAAGCTCTTGAATGGAATGGCGGGTTATGGCTTTGGCTGCGCCGCTGGCGAATAGCACCACTCCGGTTGCCGGATCCATTTCCATCAACAAGTCCGCAGAGGCAAAAGAAAATGCCACAAAACGGTCTCTCTCCGCGCGGATGGAATCGGTGCTCATATCTAAATCTACGCTGACGCCTAAAATATAAAAAGTGGTTAAGATTTGTTAATTTAGAAGATTTTTTATTGCTTGGGCGGGATTTTCTGCCCCGGTAACTGGCCTGCCAATGACCAGAAAGTCCGCACCGGCGCTTATCGCCTGCTGCGGTGTGGCGGTGCGGCGTTGATCGCCCGTGTCGCTGCCCAAGGGGCGAATACCGGGGGTTATGTAAGATAGCCGTTGACCATGTACCGCCCGCACGGCCGCAACTTCCTGCGGTGAACAAACAATCCCCGCACAGCCACTTTCTGCGGCTAGCAACGCCAGTCGCAAGACAGCCTGATCAGGTGTGCCGCTATACCCTATTTCCTTCAAGGCGTTGCTATCAAGGCTGGTAAGGATAGTAACGGCAAGGATTTTCACATTACTCCCGGCGGCTTCCACTGCTGCGCGGAGCATCGCGCTTCCACCACCGGCGTGAACGGTGAGATACTGAACCCCTAATGCGGCAACATTGCGCACCGCCGCCGCCACTGTGTTCGGTATGTCGTGCAGTTTTAAATCCAGAAATATCGGCATCTTCAGTGCGCAAAAGGGGGCAAGCCCTGCGCCGCCGTAGCGGCTGTAAAATTCTAAGCCCAATTTCAGACTAACCCCCGTGGGCGCAAGCGTTTTTGCAAGAGAGAGCGCCGCATCAGCATCGCTGCTATCTAGTGCAATAAAAAGTTGTTTAGGGTTTATACTGAGGATCATGCGTGATGAGCACTAATTATACTCACCAAAAATACTCATTTTGCGTGATGCTAGTAGCTCAGGCTTGGTATTCGGTGTTGCAGGAACGCGCTCCAAATACGCCAAGGGATCAACCGGACTTTTCCCCTTGCGCACTTGAAAATGAACCTGCGGCTCATCAATAGCGCCGGTGTTGCCAACTAAAGCAATTGTCTCGCCGCGCTTTACATAGCTTCCTGGCCGAACAGTGATTTTGTCATTGTGGGCATACGCGGTTACAAAGCCGCCTGGGTGGCGCAGCAAAACAAGATTGCCAAAGCCCTTAATTTTGTCACCAACATAAGCAACAATACCGTTGTCTGCAGCCCGCACAGGCGAGCCCTTTGCAGCAGCGATATTAATACCGTCGTTGCGCTGTCCCTTACCAACGTCGCCGTAGTCCGCGACTACGCGCCCCTGAACTGGCCAAGCCATGAGCGCGCCTTTTCGGTCACGCGGTAAGTATAATCCCGCCTGGCGTTGCGGCACATTCCAGAGCCGCTGCGCCGATTGCGGCAAGCGCGGTGGTAAAACCGCCTTTGTTTCCCGCTGAATTTTGCGAATTTTTACTTTCTGCCCAACGTTCAAACCATGCGGCGCTGGCAGATTATTGAGGGCGATAATATCTTTCGGCGTGGTTTCATAGCGGCGCGCCAAGCTGTACACCGTATCACCAAGAGCAACCGTGTGCTCTTCAAAAGAATCAGCTGCCGTTTTTGCTGACGTCGACGCCGGGTACTCATACGGATCATCGAGTTTCAAGGAACGCGGTTTAATAGAGTCCTCTGTGTCGTTTAAGGAGGATGAAGACACTACCGCTTTCGAGCCATAATCAACAGGGGATAATTCCTGTATGCCAACGTTAGTGCGGCTAGGGTTTGGCGCAGAGGGCAGCGGCGCAACAGCATGATTAATAGCCGCGTTCGGCTCATCCGCCACATGCGGTGCACAGGCCGCCGCTAGCAAACAAAGAACTATCGTGCTGAGTTTTTTCATGCGCGTAACGCTTCTTCTTGTTGTAATGGTTCGTTATCAAGCATAGCCGTTAATAGGGGACTAACGCAACCAACAAAACGCACCGGGCGCACTATCTCTTCTATCCAACCGCCCGCAACGCGGCGCCAGGCGATAAGCTCTTGCGGCTGCCCTTCGCGCCCAACGGGGGCAAGCAGTAATCCGCCATCGGTCAACTGCTCGGCCAGAACATGCGGTATTTCCGGCAAAGCAGCACAGACGATAATACGGTCAAACGGCGCTTGGCCTTGCCAGTCGGCGAGCCCATCGCCCGCAATCGCTGTGATGTTGGGGATGCTGAGTTCGCGCCAGGAAAGCTCTGCCAATTGTATAAGTTCCCTGTATTTATCAATAGTGTAAACCCGACGCGACAGCTTGGCCAATAGCGCCGTCTGGTATCCCGTTCCCGTGCCGATTTCTAAAACCTTATGGCGTTTTTCTAATTGCAAATACTGCACCATTTCCGCAACAAGAACCGGCTGGCTAGTTGTCTGGCCGCAAGCAATCGGTAGGGCGATATTTTCATAAGCTTGGTCTATGAACGACGCGGGCACAAAGTGCTCACGCGGCAGACGCTCAATAGCGGAAAGCAGCGGCACATCATGGATGCCCGCACGGCGCAGCTCCATCAAAAAACGAATATTTCGGTTGGCGCGCACATGCATATCTGTTCCTAACAGCTCCATTAAAAACGTAAAGGGATTTGCATTGCGAAAAAACATCTGCTAGCAGATTCCTCCACACCGTGCGGTCATGGCGGAATTGGTAGACGCGCAGCGTTGAGGTCGCTGTGGGGCAACCCGTGGAAGTTCGAGTCTTCTTGACCGCACCAGCGTATTCTTCTGTTTCGGGTGGCGCACCCCTCATGCTCCATCCGAAACACTCTTGGATGTTTGGCCGCGATGTTTAGCCGCAAAAACTGCCGATATTTGTGTTGCACAACAATCACACATTAGCTATTTGTGAAGCCCTTAGCTTTTTAGTA
Organism: Alphaproteobacteria bacterium; assembly: GCA_021297975.1. Taxonomy (GTDB): domain Bacteria; phylum Pseudomonadota; class Alphaproteobacteria; order JAJTHO01; family JAJTHO01; genus JAJTHO01. The sequence goes on along the minus strand of JAJTHO010000055.1, from coordinate 7,587 downwards.
ATTTATTCAGTGTTGAAGGATATGATGTACAATGGCGTCAACGGTGTCTTTAATGGATCCTAACCATCTTCTTGATGAACGGAAATTGCTGCACACAGTGTTTGCGCGTGAAGAGCGCGACGGCGGTATATTTTATGTTTATAAATATGATCAGCGGTATTATAAAATCCTGTCTGCTTGCGCCAAGTTGCGCTTAAAAACCAAGAATTTGCCCGAAGGCAACCCCACCTACATTGAAGTGAAATTTAGCGATTGGGCAGCGGTTGTTGGTGAGAGTTTGCCCGATGGATCTGCGCCCGTACAACCAGCCTCAACCCACAACAGTGGCACTAGCATAGCTCGTTTTGCGTCCGTCGTACCAGCTGCTGCTGAAGTAATTGAAGAAACAGAAGAAGAAAAAGATAATTCGACTATAGTACCGGCAGAGCCCATCAGCAACGCCGATGATATTGCCCAAGCAGTCGAAGCATTAGCCGCCACTGCACCGGCCACGCTTTATGAGCCCCGCGCCGAAACCGCAACCGCTCCGTTGGGCGATATTAACGATAAACAAGCCCGTAGCCAGCGTATACGAGAGCAATCTTTTAAATCCCGCGAAGAAGCCTTGTTCACCCGCGAAGAAGCTGTAAAAATACGCGAAGATGCAGTCAAAGACCGTGAAAATGGTATTTTGGATGGTGAAGAAGAAATTGTAGCGTTAGAGAAAAGCTTAATTGAAAAAGAAGCTAATCTTAACAACTTAGAAGCAGAGCTGCAGCAACTGCAACAACACCTCGATACAGAAGCCGCACAACTCTTGCGTCAAAAGCAGGAAATTCAGAAGCTTGCAGGTCATTTACAGCGTTTCAGCGAAACGTTGATGGGCTAAAAATCCACGCACTCCATTCTAGCTCTTTTTCTATCCTCAATACTTTTTCAATTTCTTTGCTATAATAGAAAAGTACGAAAGATAAAAAAGCAACACGATGGACGAATCAAGCGCCCCCGAATCACAGGAATCGCTGCGCCAGCAGTCTGGCCAGCCAGTGGATTCTGGCGGCCAAAATTCTGGTGGTGACAACGCGCTGCGCGTTCCAAAAAATTTCGATACCGGTATTGCCTGTCTTGCGATGATGGCGAAATTCCTGGGCGTTTCGGCGGATCCAGAGAATCTACGGCATCTTTCGGGGCGCGGGTCTGAGCTAATTAACGTTACCATCATGCTGCGCCTTGCCAAGGAATTAGGCCTAAAAGCGCGCTTTGTTCAGACGAATTGGGACAGATTACCCAATGTAGAGTTACCCGCGATTGCCCGCCTTAAAACCGGTGAATTCATTATCTTAGCAAAGACCTCTGCGGATAAAGTGCTGGTGCATGATACGCGAAAGCTTCAACCAGAAATTATCAGCCGTGATAAGTTTCTGGAAATATGGGACGATAAACTCGTTCTTCTGACCAGCCGGGCGAAAATGGTGGGCGAGGCGCGGAAATTCGATTTCACTTGGTTTATCCCCGTGGTCTTTCGCTATCGCCGCTTATTAACAGAGGTCTTGATTGTTTCATTTTTTTTACAGCTCTTCGGCCTTGTTTCCCCGCTGTTTTTCCAGGTTATTATTGATAAAGTGCTCGTGCATCAAAGCCTGACGACGCTGGATGTGCTTATCATCGGCCTTGTCGCTATTTCGATTTCTGAAGTGGTGCTAACTGGCCTTAGAACCTATATTTTCAGCCACACCACCAGCCGAATTGATGTGGAGCTGGGGGCGCGGCTGTTTAAACACCTCACCTCCCTGCCCTTGCGCTATTTCTCGGTGCGGAAAGTCGGGCAAACGGTTGCGCGGGTGCGGGAACTTGAAAACATCCGCTCGTTTATAACGGGCAACGCGATTACAGTCTTCCTTGATTTTATTTTCACCATTGTTTTCTTTGCGCTCATGTATGTCTACAGCCCTATTTTAACGCTCATCGTTGTGCTCTCGATTCCGGCCTATATTGCAGTGTCGATTGCGGTTACGCCCATTTTACGCCAACGCCTTGATGAAAAATTCTATCGCGGCGCAGAAAACCAAGCGTTTCTGGTTGAAACCGTATCGGGCGTTGAAACAACGAAAGCCATGGCGATTGAGCCGCAAGCGCAGCGCCGCTGGGAAGAACAGCTGGCGGGCTATGTTTCCGCCGGATTTCTGGCGGGGAATATTGGCAACTGGGGACAGCAAGGCGTTGGGCTTATCAACAAGCTGGTGACGGCGCTGCTGCTGTATGTTGGCGCCAGCGAGGTTATAACGGGCAGCATGACGGTCGGGCAACTTGTCGCCTTTAACATGATGCAGAGCAAAACATCGGGCCCGATTTTGCGGCTGGCGCAACTGTGGCAGGATTTTCAGCAGGTGCGCATCTCGGTTGATCGCCTCGGCGATGTGCTCAATTCCCCGGCAGAGCCCACCTCCTCCGCAAGCTCGGTTCGCTTGCCCACGATTAAGGGCAACGTGGATTTTGAACGCGTCACCTTCCGCTATTCCCACGATGGACGCGAGATTTTGAAAAACGTGAATTTGAAAGTACCAGCTGGCCAGACGGTGGGTATTGTTGGCCCTTCGGGTTCGGGGAAAAGCACGTTTACGAAATTGATTCAGCGCATGTATGTGCCGGAGTCGGGCCGCGTACTGGTTGACGGTGTGGATTTGGCCATGGTTGACCCGGCGTGGCTGCGCCGCCAAGTGGGCGTTGTCTTGCAAGAAAACTTCCTGTTCAGCCGCACGGTGCGGGAAAATATCGCACTCTCAGACCCGGCCATGGATTTAGAGCGCGTGATGCAGGCCGCGAAACTCGTTGGCGCGCATGAGTTTATTTTAGAGCTGCCGCAGGGCTATGATACCGTGCTGGATGAGCGCGGCGGCAACCTTTCCGGCGGACAGCGGCAACGGCTGGCGATGGCGCGGGCGCTGGTGAATAACCCGTCGATTCTGATTTTTGATGAGGCAACCTCGGCGCTGGATTACGAATCCGAGCGCATCATTCAAGATAACATGAAAATGATTTGTCGCGGACGCACGGTGTTTATTATCGCGCACCGACTTTCCACCGTGCGCGATGCGCACCGGATTATTACGATTGATAAGGGTGTTGTGGTGGAAGACGGCACACACGAAGACTTGCTGCAACTGGGCGGGCGCTATGCTAAACTCTATCAAGCGCAGTTGCGGGATTAGGGGCAGGTATGGGTTTAATTTCACGCCTTAGGGAGCAAGCCGCTGATTCAAAGCTGGGCATGAAAGCCGCAAAAGCACGCGAAGTCTGGAAAAATTCAGCCGCGGAAGACTCAGGCCGCGTGAAATTAGAACGTTCGCGCCATGAATTGGAATTCCTGCCTGCGGCCTTGGAAATTATTGAAACGCCGCCCTCTCCGACAGCGCGGCTGACGACGTGGATACTTCTCGGTATTTTTTGTTTTGCCTTATTATGGGCAATTGTCGGGCGCACGGACGTTGTGGTTGTTACGCAAGGAATTATTCAGCCGCTTGGCCGTACACTCGTTATCCAACCACTAGAGATTGCCCGTATTCAAAAAATTCATGTCAAAGATGGCCAGGAAGTGCGCAAGGGCGATGTTCTTGTGGAACTTGATCCAACGGAAAGCGATGCAGAAAAAGAAAAGGTTCAGGATCAGCTTATTCAATCCATGCTGGATGTGGCGCGGCTGCGCTCACTCGTTGAAAATCCCTCCGACCCAGAAAGCACCTTTACCCCGCCTACTGTTGCGAGCGCAGGACTTATTGAAACCCAGCGTTCCCTCATGCGGGCACAATATATAGAGCAAAAAGCCAAGCTGTCTTCTATTGACGCAACCGTGCGCAATAATGAGGCGCAGCGACAAACCATCCAAACCGAAGTTGATAAACTGATGCGCACCCTACCCCTTATTCGCCAGCGTGCCGAAGCACAAATGGGGCTTGCCGAACGTGGTCTTGCGCCGCGCAACCAAGCTTTACAGCTGGAAGAACAGCTGGTCACAGCGCAGCAGGATTTACAGGCCAGCCGTTCGCGCCTCAATGAGATTGATGCAACCATCAACAGCGCAACGGAACAGCGCGGTCAGGTTATCTCTGAATTCAAACGCGCCCGGCTGGGCGAACTTGCTGAGGCGCAGCAGCGTGTTGTGGCGCTGCGTCAAGAAATGATTAAGGCCGATGACCGCGTGAATCGGCGCACCATCACTGCCCCCGAAGACGGCTATGTGCAAAACCTGAAAATCAACACCACCGGCGGCGTTGTTCAAGAAGCCGAAGAAATCATGCGCATTGTTCCAAAGGGCACCGAGCTTGAGGTTGAGGCGCAGCTGCAAAACAAAGACAGAGGTCTTGTGAACGAAGGCATGCCGGTGCAGGTTAAAATTGATGCCTTTTCGTTTAATAAATATGGCCTCCTCAACGGCACCGTACGCAGCGTATCCAACGATTCCATTCAAATTGAGAAGGTTGGCCCCGTGTTTATGATGCGCGTAGCCTTGGAAAGCGACACGCTTGATAAAGGCGCCGAGCCAGTAACGATTAAGCCGGGCATGTCGGTTGTTGCGGAAGTTAAAGTTGACCGCCGGCGGGTGATAAACTTTATTTTATCACCGATTATCAAAGGACTCGATGAAGCGGCGCGGGAGAAGTAATTAATTCGCCTCCCGTGTCAACACGTTAACCGCAAAAGGCCGCGCCCCTTTATCCGCAGGCAACAAACCACACGACAAGGTGCACCAAGCATTCTTGTGGACATTGCGGCTATCATCAAAACCTTCAATCCCTGCTAAGCGAATGCGATACACCTCAACGCCTTCCATGACCCGCTGCACATAATTGCGCGTTTCCCGAAACGGAATGGATTCAATCCAATCCAGCATCGCCAAGTTGTTACCGCGCGGATCACCGAAAGTATCAATCCATTTGCTCACGTTACCCGGGCCCGCGTTATACGCCGCTGCCACCATGGGATAATTGCCGTCGTATTGATTGATAAGGCGACTGAGGTGATTAGAGCCAAGACGGATGTTATACACCGGATCGTCGGTTAAATCGGATTGGGCAAACGGCAACCCCGTTGCTCGCGCTTCCATCTTTGCCGTTGCGGGCATAAGCTGCATTAAACCGCGCGCACCAACCGGGCTTTGCACGGCAGGGGCAAACATGCTTTCCTGACGAATGATTGCATGAATCAGCGCGGGTTCTGGTGCCTGAACCGAGGGCGGCAACAAAAGCACAGGGAATTCCGCATCGGGCAGATTCACCCCCGTTTGCTTGGCGCGCTTAGCTATATCCAGCGCCAAATCGGGGCGTCCTTGACCTTGTAAAAACGCGGTGAGCGCGGTGAGATTCTCAAAGGAATCATCCGCTTCAAACAGCGCAATTGCAAAGGGCATCGCGCGTTTATCAAAGCCTGCGGCCTGAAGATAACGAATCGAGCGCGCCAGCGGGTTATCCTCAAAGCGCGTTGCCGCATCCACGCTGCGGTACACTAAATCAATGCGCGGCGGCAATTGCATTTCGGCGCTGGCAACCTGCCCGTAAAACGTGGTCGGGTGCCCTGCAGCGAGGCCTAGGGATTCAGAAGCCAGCAGCGCATTACCATTTGCCCGCGCTGCGCGGGAAAGCCAGTAAAACGCCCGCGCCTTGGTAATCGGCGTGGTGGCGGCCTCGGTCATAGCCTGAAAATGCTGCTGCGCTTTAGCGGCATTTTTGTTGAATTGCAGAGCATACCAGCCGCTGAGGAACTCACCCTCTGTGTAGTTTCTATCGGTTGGCTTTTGGCCATGTTCGCTGGCGATTTCATAGGCAACGGCAAAGTTGCCTCGTGCTTGCGCCCGGCGGGCTTGGAGTTCGCGTTCCAGCCACCACTGTTCGGCAAACGTATTCGGCCTTGGCGCGCGCGCCATCAGCTCAATCGCAGCATCGTCATCGCCCCGTTTACGTCGCCAGATGATGCGATCATAGACAACACCCGGTGTGCCGCGCAGTTTTGCTTCTACTGCATGGTAAGCCGCATCCGCCTTGCGGTCGCCGCGCTGCATCAAGCGGCGTGCCTCGGCAAGCTGCCAATGCGCTGGAGTGACGAGAGAGCGCATCCGTTCGGCTTGGCCGTATTGTTTTTCCCACATCAAATGGTCTAGGCGGTTGTGGTGGTCATTTTGCGTTAAATACCCCGCAAAGCGGCTTAAAAAATCGTCCTCGGAATCTGAGCCGAAATCCTGATTAATCCAGATATCCTTTGCCAATTCGCGCGCCGCATCTGTTTGCTTTTTAGAATCCAGCAGCATCAACTGATAAATCCGGCCACGCGTTGTTTGCGGCGGGTTGGATGCAAACCAGGCGTCTAAATTCGCGCCTAAATCACCCGGCGTCAGGCGCAGTTCTGCCCGGCGCAGGAGAATATTGCGCTGGGGAAAGGTGGGGTATTGCGTTAAAAAACGCTGGTAATCATCAAAGGTGGTTGTTTCTTCGTCAAAACGCAGCCAGCTCCAGGTAACAATAGTGGGGATTAGCGGATCTTTGGCGTTCTTGGCTGTGCGGGTGGCATCGCCCCAATCACCGCGCTCGCCTTCTTGCAATGCGCCGCGCAAAACAGCTGCATCTGCCGCGTTAATACCTGCCGCTGCAACAGCACGGGGCAAAGCCACACACAGCAAAACCCCAAGCAGCACAAAATACATCCCCCGCATCGCACACTCCTTTGTTGTCTAGGAGTGATAAAGCAACAGCGCCACTTGGCAAGTGCGGAACGAGTGTTTATGGTTGCTGCATGACAACCGCCCTTTCCGGATCCTATACCGCGCTGGTAACTCCCTTTACAGAAGACGCAGCCGCCATTGACTGGGCGGCATTTGAGCGGCTGGTTGCCCTGCAATTACAAGGGGGAACGCATGGCCTTGTGCCTGCTGGAACCACCGGCGAATCGCCCACGCTCTCTATGGATGAGCACAAGGAAATTATCAGCCGCACGGTAAAACTAGCTAACGGCAAGGCTGTTGTGCTGGCAGGAACCGGCTCTAATAACACTGCTGAGGCGATTGAGCTAACCCGCCATGCGGAAACCGCCGGTGCCGATGCCGCGCTCATCATCACGCCGTATTATAATAAGCCAACGCAAGAAGGTATCTTCCAGCATTTCAAAGCACTACACGCCGCAACAAACCTTCCGCTGATGCTGTATGATGTGCCGGGGCGCACCGTTGCGCGGCTGTCGGATGAGCTGGTGAAACGGCTGAAAAATGAATTGCCGCGTATTATTGGCCTTAAAGACGCAACCGCCGATCTCGCCCGCCCGCTGGCTTTATCCTTAGTTTTTAATGACGATTTTCGCTTGTTCTCTGGTGAAGATGCAACCGTATTGCCGTTTTATGTGCAGGGCGGACATGGTTGCATTTCCGTAACAAGCAATGTAGCCCCTGCCCTCTGCGCGGCACTCTACACCAATTATACAGCCGGAAATCTGGCTGAGGCGCAGCGCATTAATCGCCTGGTGTTGCCGCTCAGCAACGCACTGTTTTTTGAGACCAGTCCCGCGCCGGTAAAATACGCGCTGTCCAAGCTGGGGTTGTGCAGCAACACACTGCGTCTGCCGCTCGTG
>JAJTHO010000148.1 GCA_021297975.1 Alphaproteobacteria bacterium | reverse complement strand
GCCGCCCGATTGCGCGCCCGATGCTGTGATGCGCGTTGTGGATAGCTGTTTTGTGGGGCACCACCGCCTTTATACCGGGGCGCTCATGGGCAGTGAGCAGCTGGTGATGGTTGCCGCTGATCCAGAGCCGGATTACCCGGCAGGGACGGTGTTAAAGCTGAAGGTTAACCGGCGGGATGTGTTTGTTTTTTAAAAATTACAGCCAACCCTTGCGCTTAAACCATTGAAACGGCACATACGCGCTAATAAGCATCAACACCACCGCCAGCGGATAGCCATAATCCCAATGCAATTCGGGCATTTTATCGAAATTCATGCCGTATATCGTACCGATAAGGGTCGGGGGCAGGAAAATCATCGTTGCAACGGAGAAGATTTTAATAATCGCGTTCTGCTCAATATTAATCAGCCCTAGCGTCGCATCGAGCAGGAACGTGAGGTTATTGCTGATAAAACTGGCTTGATCGGAAAGCGATTGAATATCCCGGTTAAAAATCGCCAGCCGCCCGGCAATATCGCTCGACATGGCGGTGGGCAGCTCTTCAGAGGCAAAGGTTATCAGGCGGCCAAAGCTCACAAGGCTTTCTCGAACTTTTGCGGTAACGTTATGCACCGCGCCAATGTTAATCAGCGCGTCTTTGGCCGTTTGTGTGTTGGCATCTGCTGCAAACAAGGCTTTGTTAATGCTTTCCCCGCGTTTGGAGGTTATCTCTAAAATATCAGAAAAGCGGTCAACCAAGGCTTCCAGTAAGCCCGCCAGCAGCGTTGCTGATCGGTGGGTATCATTCCGGTGGCGCTCTAAATAATGAATATAGCTGCTAAAAGATTGCAGCTCTAAATGGCGCAGCGTAATCAGTGTCCCGCCAGAAATAATAAAAGCGACACTGGTCATTTGCGGGTTATCAGTATCCGCCTTTGCCACAAGCGTTGTAATCATAAAAAGCGCGTGTGCTTCGCGGTAGAGGCGACTGGACGTTTCAATCTCTTCCATATCATTTTGCGTCGGTAATTCAACATGATGGGCAAGGGAAACCAGTTGCTTCTCATCATCCGTGGGGGATACCAAATCAATCCACAATGCCTTGCCGAGCAGCGGATAGCCCGCATTTCCCTCAAGCGCAATGAGAGAGGCATTTTCATCGGTTGTCCAGGTGGTCAGGGGCATCTTGGCCTCCTCAGTTGTTGCGCGTGGTATAGAGCGCGCTATGGTGTACGTCTATGACAAACTCTGATGCAACACTGGCGGCGCTGGCAAAAGCGGGCGTATTAGCCGAAGCTCTCCCTTACATGCGGCGCTATGCCGGGCGTACTTTTGTGATAAAATATGGCGGTCATGCCATGGGCGACACTGAGGCTGCGGTCTCCTTTGCGCGGGATGTGGTGCTACTCAAGCAAATCGGCATCAACCCCGTCGTGGTTCATGGCGGCGGGCCCCAGATTGGCGCGATGCTGGAGCGGCTGAAGATAAAAAGTAATTTTGTCGATGGCCTGCGCGTGACAGACGCCGAGACGGTTGAAATCGTCGAGATGGTGCTCTGCGGCCCCATTAATAAGGGCATTGTGGCCGAGATAAACCGGGCGGGCGGCCTTGCTGTTGGCTTATCGGGCAAAGACGCTGGGCTTATTGAGGCGCAGCGGCTAGAGCATAAAAAAATTGACCCCGAATCCAATATCGAAAAAGTTCTGGATTTAGGCTTCGTTGGTGAGCCGGCGCGGGTGAACCCGGCGATTTTGAACACGCTGGCGAAATCGGATATTATCCCGGTTATTGCCCCGGTGGGGGTTGATAGCGACGGGCGCACGTTTAATATCAACGCCGATACCGCCGCTGGCGCGATTGCGGCGGCTGTGCGCGCGACGCGCTTCTTTCTCCTCACCGATGTACCGGGGGTTCTGGACGGGGATAAAAATCTGCTGCCGTCTTTAAGCGCCGCGCAGACCGAGGCCTTGATTGCCAGCGGCGTTATCAGCGGCGGGATGATACCTAAAGTGCGCACCTGTTTAGACGCCGTTGCGGGCGGGGTTGAGGGGGCGGTTATTCTGGATGGGCGCCTCCGCCATGCGCTGCTGCTGGAGATTTTCACCAGCGGCGGGGCAGGGACGATTCTGCGGGCGTGATTGGTGTTGTAAATCGGCTGCACCATGCGACAAAATAATGCCACACACGCAAACATTTTGCGTTCATTTTGTTTTGTGGGTATTCAGGAATCAATCAATTTAACCCGGAGATACCTCTAATGAAAAAGACTGCTGCCCTTTCCCTGATGCTGCTTTCAACCGCGTGCGCCTCTGTAACTGGCCCCGGTAAACAGCAAGTTCGCGTGGACACCGTTCCCCAAGGTGCGGAAGTGCGTGTTGCGGATCAAGTTCAGACCTCTCCGGCTGTCTTTACCCTTAAAGGAAAAGGCGAATACACGGTTATTGCTGAAAAAGAAGGCTACAAAACATCAACCGGCCTTATCAACGGTGAGCCGCGCATCTGGGCTAGCGTTGTGGGGAATATTTTTAACCTGACCGGAATTGTCGGCGTGGGCATTGATTATTTTGCAACCGGCGCGGCCTATGATTTGGATGATAGTGTTGTTGTTGCGCTCCGCCCAGAAGTCACCACAGCACCTGTTGCTACGCCAGCGCCGCTTAGTGGTGTTTACAAAGGAAAGCAAAAGTAATACCTGTTACGGATGCGGTATTACCTTTATTTTTTAGTTGTCTCGGCAGTCCTGTCTGCGTGTTCGCCGATTATGGCAACAACGTACACTTTCTCTCCGCCCGCAAGTGCGGAGGGAAAGGTGTGCGCGGCAACATGCGCCCAGATACAACAGCAATGCAGCACAAGTTGCCAACGCGAGCAGACACTGTGTGAGATGAACGAACGCCTTCGCGCGCAAAACGACTATTTGACCTATAGTCAAAACCGTGAGACCAAGGGCTTGGAAATAAAGCGTGGCAGCACGAATTTTGACACCACCTATCGCTGCCGCGATACCGCGTGCGTCTCCCGCTGTGAAGATTCACAGCGCCAGTGCCACACCACATGCGGCGGCGAGGTAACGGCCAAAACAGAGTGCACCGCTTTTTGCGGGAAGTAATGCTGTTTGCCGCGCTGCCTATAATGTTTCAGCGCGATGCAGATGACCCTCATTCTTTATAATCTTGCGATGCCGCGCATACATGCAGGTGATTGAAATATAGGAAGAGATCCCTCTCCTTGCAAGGTAGAGGCTCTGGGTGAGGGTCAAAAAGCTTATTGTATTGAGAAATACCCTTTGCAAAGGCTCCTCTGCACATTAAGGCGTCGGTGCACT
>JAJTHO010000025.1 GCA_021297975.1 Alphaproteobacteria bacterium | reverse complement strand
CCATCAGGCGCAATTGCTCTTTATCTGATAGTTTACAATGCTTTAAATACATGCCGCATCCTAACTTATTTCAAGTCAGGTGCCAGCCCCAAAGCTTATTGTATTGAGAAATACCCTTTGCAAAGGCTCCTCTGCACATTAAGGCGTCGGTGCACTCGATATATCCAGCGCCTTGCGCAGCAGCTCATTGGTGCGGGTTTGCCAGCCGCGTCCCCCGGCCTTAAGCCGCGCTACGACAACACCATCCAGCCGCAGGGTGACTTTTTCTTTGGGGGATTTTTTCCCTTTCCCCCGCTGGCCGCGATAGCGTTTTAAAAACGATTCTGCGGCGGCTGCGCCGAATTGTTCGGTGAGGACGTCGCGCGCCGGGCGGGCTAAAGCCCACATCTCATCGGTTATCGTTGCGCTGTCATCAAAATCATCATCAATTTCTTTTTTCATGGTATTTTTTCCTTTCTTTATCATTGGCTTTGCGCAGGCTGATTAAGCGAATGCGCGCCAGTCGTTCTGTATACACCGCCACATAGAGTCGATTTTTTATAAGCCCCACTGCCGTGAAACGCTTTTCACCATAATCAAAGCGCAGATCGGGCATGATGATGGCAGTATTCCACTCAAAGAAAGCAATTTCTTCAAAATCAACGGTGTGTTTGAGTTTGTTGCGCAAATTTTTTATGGGGTCGTATTCGTAATCCACCTCCACAGTATGCACTATTATTTTATACTGTCAATTAAATAACGTGTTGCTAATATTCTTCAATCCGCTAGCAAGTATCCATGCAACGCATCAGCTATTGTAACGGCCATTTCCTGCCGCATCAGCACGCCAACATCGTGCACATTGAAGACCGGGGCTATCAATTCGCCGATGGGGTGTATGAGGTGATGCATGTGCACCACGGGGTGCTCGTAGACCTTGCGCCGCATCTGGACAGGTTGGACTATTCGTTAGGTGAGTTAGGAATTTCTTACCCGTGCAGCAGCCGCCGGGCGCTGGAATCCCTGATGTATGAGGTTATCCGCCGCAATCGGCTGGAATACGGCTCTATTTATGTGCAAGTGTCGCGGGGCGTTTCAAAACGCGAATTTTATTTTCCCAAAAAGCCGGTCACGCCGTCGCTGGTGATAACGGCGCAGCGGATGCAGCCCTTTAATCCCGCGCTCCTACAGCAGGGGATTAAGATTGTAACGCTAAAAGATGCACGCTGGAAACGCTGTGATATCAAATCGATCGCGCTTCTGGCGCCGGTTCTGGCGAAACAGCACGCCGCCCAGCGCGGCGCGTATGAAACATGGCAGGTTGATGAAGAAGGCTATATAACTGAGGGCGCATCCACCAACGCTTGGATTGTTAAGGGAAAAACCCTGCAAACAACGCCCGCAACCCATTCGATTTTAAACGGTATCACGCGTCAGCGCCTCATGGTGCTTGCGAAAGATATGGGCTTAAAAATACTTGAGAAACGCTTCACTGAGGCCGATATTTTAAAAGCCGATGAAGCTTTTTTAAGCAGCACCACAACCTATCTCTTGCCGCTGTCCAGCCTGAACGGTAAAGCTGTTAAGCGGGGCACAATTGCCCTTGCTTTACGAGAAAAATATGCAGAGTACTGTGCCCGTGCAACACGATAAACTTCCCGCCCCGACCGCATTCCTTTTCGACTGGGACAACACGCTCGTTGATACTTTTGAGCTTATTTTCAAGAGCATGAACGCCGCACTTAAATCTGTGGATAAACCCGAATGGACATGGGACGAGGCGCATAAAATGATTCACCGCTCGGCGCGGGATAGTTTTAAAGATTTTTTTGGTGACCGCTGGCCGCAGGCGCAAAAGGTTTATTATCAAAGCTTTGAGCAGTATCATTTAGAGACACTAAAACCGCTTGGGGAAGCTGAAAGCCTAATCAAAGCCATTGCCGCAAAAAATATTCCCATGGGGCTGGTGAGCAACAAACAGGGGAAATACCTGCGGCTTGAGGTTGAGCACATCGGCTGGGGGCATTATTTTCAAGCTGTTGTCGGCGCAACCGATGCCCCCAAAGACAAGCCCCATGCCGATCCGGCGCTGATGGCGCTGAAAACCATGGGTTTAGAGGCATCGCGCAGTGTATATTTTGTGGGTGATACGGTCACAGACCTAGGCTGCGCTTATAACGCTGGCCTCACCGCGGTGTTTCAACGCGACCCGCTGCCCGCGCCAACTGACTTTTCCGACACACCCCCCCATCTTTCTGCCAAAAATTGCGCGGATTTAAAGGAACTCTTAACCCAACTTTGTTTTATTTGATATTGCCAGCGGCGTGTTTTACACTACGTTTGGTATAAAAATGGGAACAACAAGGATAAAAACTTATGGCGGGCGAAAAAAATAACTTGCAGGACGTATTTCTTAATACGATTCGCAAAACCAAAGTGCCGGTGACGATTTTTTTGGTCAACGGTGTGAAACTTCAGGGCAACGTGACCTGGTTTGATAATTTCTCGGTGCTGCTGCGCCGGGATGGGTTTACCCAATTGGTTTATAAACACGCAATCTCGACCATTATGCCATCGGCGCCGATACAGATGTATGAAGGTGAGCCGAAAGATGGCGACGAGGCGGCTCCTTCTGCTTAAGAGCGTTTTCCATTGATTGAAACGGCTGTTCCGCGCGCGCGGGCGATTGTTCTGTCGCCGCGGCTTAAGGCCGACCGTAAGGCGCGGGGCGATGCAGAGCGTCTGGCGGAGGCTGTTGGGCTTGCGGCCGCAATTGAGCTGGACGTGGTGCACAGCCGGGCTGTGGTCATCGACCGGGCGCGGCCATCGCATATCATCGGTTCTGGGGTTATCGAAGAGGTTGCGGCTCTTGTGAAAGAGCACGAGGTTACCCTTATTGTCATGGACGGCGCGGTATCGCCGATTCAACAGCGCAATCTAGAGCGCGAT
>JAJTHO010000201.1 GCA_021297975.1 Alphaproteobacteria bacterium | reverse complement strand
GAGAATCGGCAACACTTGATGCAGCGGCAGGGCGTTATCCATGGAAAACACGCGGATGCTGTATTGGCCGGTTCCTCTGTCGGGCGCAGTTTCAAGGCGCAGTTTTATCCGCTCATCTTCATACAGCGCCGCCAGCGCCGCGACATCGGCGCAGGCTGTCTTCAGGCCAATGGTATCCTGATACGCCAGCGGAAAGCCGTTGCCGTAGCGGCTGTATAAAAGCGCAGCCGGCGCGCCGCCGTAGGCATCAATAAGGCATTGGCGCAGGCCTTCACCCCAGCCGGCAGCCAGCTCAGCCAAGCGCGCTTCCAGCGCGGCGTGTTGATAAGCGGGCAAATTCGCGGGATCAATAGCAAAGACAAAATGCAGCCGCGCCAGCAGCGATTCATTGAGCGTGCCGTTCGCAACCTTACAGACACCCTTAAACGCATCTTCTAGCGCATCTTGTATCTGGCGGCGCACATGGGGGGTTAGCTGGTCACGCGGAATAAAAACCAGCGCGCTGATATACCGCTCAAAAGTATCTTTACGGATAAATAGAGCCACCCGCTGGCGCTCTTGCAATTGCAGAATCGCGCCGGTGATGCGGCTCAGTTCTTCATCGCCGATTTGATACAGCTCATCGCGGGGATAGGTTTGCAGAATATGCGCCAGCGCCTTGCCGTCGTGGCCTTTCGGGTCAACCCCGGCTTTTTCCAGAACCGATTCCACCTTGCGGCGGAGAATCGGAATATTTTTGGGGCTTTCGGTGTAGGCAGCAGAGCTGAACAGCCCGATAAGGCGCAGCTCGCCAATAAGTTGCGCCTGACCATCAAAGATTTTCAGGCTGATAACATCCATCGGCACCGAACGGTGAACCGTGGCAATCCGGCTGGATTTTGAGAAATTTAACAGGCGGGGTTGTGCCAAGAACAGCTGAATATCCATGGGCAGGGAGGAGACATCGCGGATGCCATCAAAGACCTGTGCACGCTCATCACGGAGGATGCCCAAACCACTGTTCGGGCGAATCTCCACCTTCATATCGGCGGCAAAGGCATTGCGATACGACATCTCCCGCAGGCCAAGAAAGGTAAAGTTATCGGCCAGCAACCATTTTAAAAACGCGGTTGTTTCTTCGTGTTCGCGGCGGTCAACCGGCGGGGCATGTTTTTCAAGCTCAACAATGTGCTGTTCCAGGCGTGTTCGCATCAGCAGCCAATCGGTGGTGGCGGCGCGTACATCGGCTAAAACAGCGTGAAGTCTTTCGGTAAGTTGGGTACGGGTTGTTTCATCATGCAGTTCGGGAATATAAATCAGGATAACCGAAACGGGGCTGCTGGCATCGCCCACGGCAGTTTTGCCAGAAAAACGCTCAATCCCGCTGATACGACTGGCGCGGCGCTGTATTTGTAAAACCGGGTGAACCACCAGATGCACGGGAAGGCTGTGGCGCGCCAGTTCTGCGAGAATAGAGCTGACCAAAAAGGGCTGATCGGGGTTGAGGAGAGTAAGAACGCTGCGACCACTGGCATTGCTGGTTGCGATATTAACGTAAGGTTTTTCTTCGTTCCAATTATTTAGTGCATCCCACAGCGCGGCGGCATCCCGTTGAAAGGCAGCGGCATCCACAGCACTATGGTCTTCCGCTGGAACGGCGGCGGCAAACAGCGCCATAAATGTCGCTTCAAGATTTTGGCCGGTGTACTGGCTTAGTGTTGACCAGGAAATGTTAGAAACGGCAGTAGTAGTCATAAACGGTCTTTTTAACCCTATTTACAGCAATAAAATTACCAATATCACCTGAAAGCCGCGCCGCCAAGCGCAATAATAACGCGTGAAGCAGCGCTGGCCAAGTGCACCAGTCGCCGCTAGCATAGCCCCATGGCCGACGTATCACAACAACAAGAACAACAACCGGCAAACATTAAGCCGCGCCAGCTTTACACCATCTGGCTGTCGCCGTTTGCGCGTAAAATCATTGTGCAGATGGAAGAAAAGAAGCTGCCTTATACCCTTGTTCAGGAACGCATATGGGAGCGCCGTCCGGCGTTTATGGCGATGAACCCGGCGGGGCAGGTTCCCGTGTTGGTAGAGCCGGATGGTCAAGTTATCTGTCATTCCAGCAGTATTGCCGAGTATTTGGAGGAAACAGAAACAGCTGTATCTCTGCTTGGTAACACACCTTATCAGCGTGCTGAGACTAGGCGGCTGGTTGCTTGGTTTGACCAGAAATTTCAACTGGAAGTGACCCGCAATTTATTGGATGAAAAAATTTTTAAGCGCTTGATGCGTCAGGCTGAGCCGAACAGCGCCACGCTGCGGGCAGGACTACAGAACATTCATTACCATCTCGACTACATCGGCTATCTTACCGAACAGCGTAACTGGCTGGCGGGGGAGACTTTCAGCCTGGCCGATATTACCGCTGCGGCGCATCTGTCGTCTCTTGATTATCTGGGGGATGTGCCGTGGGCTGATCACATGGCTGCAAAAACCTGGTATGCACGGGTTAAATCGCGCCCATCATTCCGCCCTATTTTGGCGGAAAGAATGCCTTCACTGCCGCCATCGGCTCATTATCTAAATTTGGACTTTTGACGCTTAGCTTTTTTCAACACGCGCCCGGTTCATATCCATCTTAGGGGTGCTTTTCTCAAGCAGATACCGAATATAGCCCAGCGCTGTATAACGAACAGCGTTTGGTTTGACGCGAAAGATACGCGGATTTTTTGTAGGAACAAAGGTCTTTAAATCCACCAGCAGCGGTGTTTTACCCTGGCGCTGATAGCCTAAGGGATAAAAATGCGTGGTCAGCGATTTGCGGGAGTGCTGTTCATTGAGGGGACTGCTCGCACCATGAACGGTGAGTGAATTCCAGAATAAAACCGTGCCCTTTTTCAAAAGGGCGGGCTTTTTTTGCAGCTGATGCCGCTCAATAAAATCTGTAATGGCGTTGCGAAAATCATCATGATTGGGAAATTGTTCTTTGCTGAGTTTGCCGAACAGATGGGATTGCGGGTAAACATGGAAAGGACCCGATTCCAGCGTGATGTCTTCAAGCGCAAACCACGCGCCGAGCAAATGCCCAGCGGGATTGGTATCTAAATACCAGGCGTCTTGATGGTCAATCGTGCCGGTCGAACGATCAAACAGCATGTCTTGCCAGGTAACAAACGTGGGCGCGCCGGTAATATCGGTGAGCGCGGCTGAGACCGGAGCTGAATATAATACGTTCATGACCGCTTCTTGCAGGCGCGGCGCGTTTGCGTGGCGGGTAGGGTTCTCGATGGATTCCGTTAAAAAACCAGCGGCAGATAAGCGCGGCCGAATCCAACGGTGGATGCTCTGTGCATAATGAATAAAGGTCGGGCTTTTTTTTATATCCTCTAGTGCGCGCAGCACCGCATCAATCAACACGGGATCAATAAGATTTTCCACAATCACATAGCCATTTTCCCGATAATACGTAGCGTTTTCGCTGCTGGCCGGGGCAGGGAGTGAAAAAGGTTTAACAGTGCTGCGAGCTGTAAGAGACATGATGCTCGCTTAAATCACCTGCTATCGGGTGTAAAGAGCGTAATCGGTAATCGGGATTTTTTGAGGTCTTTACCAAGGGATATTAAATGATAAAAAGCCGCGCCAATCTTTGCTGTCTTCCTGACTGACCGCATTAATCCCGCGGGTGAGCGGGGCGGCGAGCTGCAGCTCAAGATTCGCTGTATCCCATATTTTAAAGCGCAGACCCGCCGCAACCGATGCGCCGGTTAATTGCCGCTGGCGGTTATCGACATCAATGCGCCAGGTGGCGCCAAAATCATAGCTGCTGAAAATCTGTGCCGAGGTGACAAAAGGCGGGAACGCGATCTCAGAGAGCGAGCGCCGCAGCTCAATTAAGCCCGAGACACCGTGATCGCCGCTAATCTCGCCGCCATCATAGCCGCGACCAAACTGTGCGCCACCGTAGCTGAATTCTTCGAGCGCCAGCATTTGCGTGAATGCCCATTGGCCTTCTGAGGCTAGAAACAGGCTGAAATCATCGTCTAGGCTTTGCGTACGGCTGATATAGGCGGTTGCTTTGCTGAAATCGGTGCGGCCATTGGCGCGGCTGAGGAGAACGTCGTTATTCTCGCTGTTACCGAGAATGGGAATGCCTTTAGAAACTTGTGCCTGCACAAGATTCAAGGCGCCGCTGTCATCGCTCCAATCGTAAGTACCGCCGGCGCTGATGCTGCGAACTTTATCGCGGCTAATCAGGGTTCCGAGCGATTTTGTCCGTGCATCGCGCACGGACAGACCAGTTCGGATATTT
>JAJTHO010000180.1 GCA_021297975.1 Alphaproteobacteria bacterium | reverse complement strand
GTGGTCACGCGGCGCGAGGGAAAGATTAGAATTATTACCATGCGCAGAGCGCGTATCGAGGAGATAGAACTATATGAAAAAAATAACCGCTAAGAAACTGGAAGCCCTTGTCGATGCGGGCAAGACTAACGTTCTTGAGTATTTTGACACCCAAAACCCCCTCAGCATGGACACATTTATTGCGGAAACGCGGGCTGGAAAAACAGCCAGCCTGCATATTGATGATATTCCTGTATCCTTGCTGGACAGGCTGGATTACGAGGCTGCACACCTTGGCGTTCCACGTCAATCCCTTGTCAAAATTTGGCTTGCTGAGCGCGTTGGGTACACTAGCTCAACGTTAAAACCGGGGGCTTAAAACGTAGCGTAAAAACGTTAGCAGCCCTGCCGCAGCTTTTAAAGCCGTCATCAATTTTTGCTATGGTGTTTTGTAAAAATCGTATTGTATATACACATGCGCCGTGTTATACATTATTCATGGGATGAAGCCAAACGAACGGCAACTTTAGCCGAACGGTTGCTGGATTTCCGGGATGCGTGGCGGGTGTATGAAGCGCCCTTCAAAGTAACCCTTAAGAGTGACCGCAATAATGAGGCGCGCTATCTTGATTTAGCAGAAATAGAGGGGAGACTCTTTGCTCTTGTATATACAGAAGAAAAACGCACAGTTCGGATAATCTCTTTTAGAAAAGCTCGTCACCCCAAGGAGACAAGGATTTATGAGCAAGAAAAAAATAACCTCTAATGTGAGAATTTATTCCAGCAGCGCCGTGCGCAAGCTTAAAAGCCGCACCAATTGGGACGCAGCGAAAAAGAAAGATGACAGTGCGCTGGATGATGGCTTACCGGCTGATTTTTGGGAAACAGCTGTTGTGACAAATCCCCCGCGCAAACAGGCCATCTCCCTGCGCGTGGACACCGATTTGCTGGATTGGTATAAAGAGCAGGCATCAAGCACAGATAGAAAAATGGGCTACCAAACATTAATGCATCAGGTGCTAGCATCGCACCGGGCGGGTACTACGTCTTTTTTTCAGTCTGACAGTCTATAACAAGAAGATTACCGTAGCATGTCCTTCACCCCCACCGCCCTCCCCGATGTCATCCTGTTCACCCCCCGGCGCTTTGGCGATCCGCGCGGCTGGTTTTCGGAAACCTATAATGAACAGGTGTTCAGCCAAAACGGTATCCCCATCCGCTTTGTACAGGACAACCACTCTTATTCCGCCCCCATACACACCGTGCGCGGGCTGCATTTTCAAAAGCCGCCGCACGCACAGGCAAAACTCGTGCGCTGCGTGCGCGGCGCAATCCTTGATGTGGCGGTGGATATTCGCCTTGGCTCACCCACTTTTGCCCAGCATGTTGCGGTGAAATTAACGGCGGAGGGCGGCGAGCAACTGTTTGTTCCAGAAGGATTTGCACACGGTTTTGTAACTCTTTTGCCGGATACTGAGGTTGTGTATAAGGTCTCCTCTCTCTATGCGCCCGCGGCTGATGCGGGGTATTCGTGGCAAGATCCCGCGTTTGCCATTGATTGGGGTATAGAGGCGGCTCTTGGCATTTTATCACAAAAAGACAGTGCCTTACCAACCCTCAGCGCGGCGCCCTCGCCGTTTACTCTATGACCCGCGTGCTGATTACCGGCGCAACGGGTCAAGTTGGCCGCGCCCTTGTCCAGCTTGCGCCGCAAGGCATGGGGCTGCTTGTCCCATCCCGGAAGGAATGCGACCTCGCGAATCCCGAACAGGTGCGCAGCTATGTTGAGAAAAAGAAGCCCGCCGCCATCATCCACGCGGGCGCCTACACCGCTGTGGATAAAGCCGAAAGCGAACCGGCGCTGGCCTACGCCGTGAATGCCGCCAGCACCGCCGCGCTCGCGGGCTATGCCGGAAAAGCGGGCATTCCCCTGCTGTATGTGTCAACAGACTATGTTTTCCCCGGCGCAATTTTAGGGGTGGGGCAAAAACCGTATCGCGAGGATGCGCCCGTTGCACCGCTTTCGGTTTATGGACGCACCAAGCTTGCCGGAGAATTGGCCGTGCAAAGCCTTGCGCCGCAGAGCACGATTCTCCGCACCAGCTGGGTTTTCAGCGAGCACGGCACGAATTTTGTCAAACGCATGTTGGAGCTGGGCACAACCCGCCGCGCTCTCTCCATTGTCAATGACCAGCACGGCGCGCCCACCCCCGCCAACGCCATTGCCGGGGCGCTGTGGGAATTGATGACGAGACATCTTCAAAACCCCGCAACGCCGCTCCCCCGCCTGCTGCATTTCAGCGGCCAGCCTGCCACGACGTGGTATGATTTTGCGCGGGAAATTTTTCGCATCGCCGGTGGTTTAAGCTATACCGCCCCCACACTGACCGCTATTCCCACAACCTCCTACCCAACCCCTGCACAGCGGCCGCTGTGGTCTGTGCTTGATTGCCATGAGATAGCCCGGCTTGGTATTCCCCAACCAGACTGGCGCAAAGCCGCCACAGACGCTATTGCGAAAGTGCTGTAAAGCGTAACGCCTTTTTAACCATCCTCTGCTTTTATTGCCGCAAGAAACACAACTCAAGGCGGCATTCTTGTGAAATTTATCCTTGGCATCATTACGGTTTGCGGCTGCGTCTTTGGCGGCTACGTTGCCATGGGCGGCAAGATGGGTGTGCTATGGCAACCCTTCGAGGTGGTGATTATTGTCGGTGCCGCTATCGGCGCGATGATTATTGGTAACTCAAAAAACGTCTGTATTGGCTTTGCCAAAGCTTTTGGTGTTGTGGCTAAAGGGCCCAAATACAAAAAAGCCCATTTCACCGAATTACTCTGCTGCTTGTATCAGACACTGCGTCTGATGAAAAGCAAAGGCGTGCTGGCGATTGAAAGCCATATTGAGAACCCGCATGAATCGTCGCTTTTTTCACAGTTCCCCAAATTCCAGCATGACCATCACGCGGTTGATTTCCTATGCGATTACCTGCGGATGATTTCGCTTGGCGCGGACAATCCGCACACCATGGACGATATCATGACCATGGAGCTTGAGGTGCATCACCAGGATGAGCACCAAGTTCCTGCTGCCGTTCAGAGCATGGCGGATGGGATGCCGGCGCTGGGGATTGTGGCGGCGGTGCTGGGGATTATTAAAACTATGGGGGCGATTACCGAACCGCCCGCTGTTTTGGGTAAGCTTATCGGCTCGGCGCTGGTTGGAACCTTTCTGGGGGTTTGGATTGCCTATGGATTCTTGGGGCCCATGGCTTTGTATCTGAATTTTATCAAAGAGCAGGAATCAAAATACCTAAGTGTTATCAAAACGGCACTTATCTCACACCTGCATGGCAATGCACCCGCCATCTCGGTTGAATTTGCCCGCAAAGCTCTACCCCATTCTCTTCGGCCAAGCTTCCTAGAGATGGAAAAAACCTTCGAAGAACTGCCTCCGGTTAAATAAATGGCAGACGAACGGCCAATCATCATCATCAAGCGCATCAAAAAAGGTGGCCATGGCCACCATGGCGGCGCGTGGAAAGTGGCGTATGCGGATTTCGTGACCGCGATGATGGCGTTCTTTTTGCTGCTGTGGTTGCTCAGCTCCACAACCAAAGAACAGCGCGAGGGTATCTCCAATTATTTCGCCCCCACCAGTGTCAGCAGCAGCACCAGCGGCGCGGGCGGCATCTTAGGCGGCCTGTCCCTCTCACAGATTAATGCATTAAAAGCCCCCGCCAACCCCATGTTAAAACCGCAAGAAGTGACCGAAGGCGTTGAAAGCGATGAGGCCTTGGAAGTCGAACCCACAACCGGTGCCAATCAAGATGGCAGGGGTATGACGGATACGGGTAAAATGGAAACTGAGGCCGAAAGCGGCGATGCCGAACAGCTCAAAAAAATTGAAGAAGAGCGTTTTAAAAGAATGGCCGCACAGTTAAAACAAGCTATAGCCCAAGACCCGGCTCTGGCCGACATGGCGAAAAATTTACTGGTGGAAATGACGCCTGAGGGTTTACGCATCCAACTGGTTGATTCCGAAGGCAAGCCGATGTTTGAAGCCGGGAAATACCAACCCCTGCCCTATGCGGAACAGGTGCTCTATAAGGTTGCAGAAATTATCAAACGCGCCCCTAATGATGTGGAAATTAGCGGCCACACCGACGCTGTTCCGTTCCGCGGCTATGCGGGGTATTCTAACTGGGAATTATCCGCAGACCGGGCGCACGCAACGCGCCGCACCTTGGAATACGCTGGAGTTAAAGGGGAAAAAATCAATCGCATCACCGGGCGCGCCGACCGCGACCCTCTTATCAAAGATGACCCGCGCGCTGCTCCTAACCGCCGGATTAGCATCACCCTTCTCTATTCCGAAGTGATACAAAAACAAAAAGAGCCCGATGCCCCAACAGCGCCGATTGAGGGCGGCGTGTTCCGGTAAACCTCGCTAAATCTATAGTGTGTGTCATCCCGACCAAAGCCGCGTTAGCGGCTGCGTGGAGGGATCTCCCTTAGGATGCCATGAGATATCTCGACTGCGCAAGGCGTTGCCTTGCTGCGCTCGATATGACACCTATCTATGGATATGTCTTTAAATATCTACCGAAACAGCGTCTCTAAATGGCCAATAAGGCTTCCGGCTAAATCCTCAACCGATTCAATCAACACCGCGTTGCTGTAATAACGGCTGACATCATGGCCGATGCCGATGGCGGATAGCTCTAAGCGTTTATCGCGCTCAATCTGGCCAATCACCCCGCGCAAATGTGCCTCTAAATACCCCGCACCGTTTGCGGAAATCGTTGCATCATCCACCGGCGCCCCATCAGAAAGAATCAGCAGAATACGGCGCGGCTCTGGACGCGCCAAAAGGCGTCGATACGCCCATAGCAATGCCTCACCGTCGATATTTTCCTTTAAAAGCCCCTCTTTCAGCATCAGCGCCAGGTTGTTCTTCACCCGCCGCCACGGCACCGCCGCCGGTTTATAAATAATATGGCGCAGCTCGTTCATTCGCCCGGATTGTGGCGGCTTTCCAGCCTTTATCCAATCCTCACGCGCCCGCCCGCCTTTCCAGGTGTTGGTGGTAAAGCCTAAGATTTCAACCTTCACCTGCACCCGTTCCAGCGTGCGTGCCAAGATGTCCGCCGTCAGCGCCGTGGTTGCAATGGGACGCCCGCGCATGGAGCCGGAATTATCCAGCAGCAACGTAACCACCGTATCCCGGTATTTCCCCCGCTGCTCAGCTTTAAATATCGCGGTGTTGGAGGGGTCTGTTACCAGACGCGGCAGACGGGCATTGTTGATAATCCCCTCGTCCTGATCAAAGCGCCAATCGGTCTGTTGCAGCGCCAGCAATAAGCGTTGCAGCCGATTTGCCAGCCGATGGATAAGATTCTGATACGGTATCAATTGCCGGTCAAGCTGGGCGCGCAGCTGGATGAGTTCATCAGCCGTTGCCAGCGTATCCGCGCTGGCGGTGGTGTCGTAGGTCGTGGTAAAGACGCCGTAACTGCGCAGCTCAGCACCCTTGCCGCTGTCGGCGGCGCTGCTGGCGGCGGGAATTTCAGCGGGCAGGCCTTGGTCAAGCGTATCCTCCGGCGCGGCGGGCACTGCGGTGCTGCTAACCTGTTGCTGCGCCTCGGTTAGCTGCTCATCCGTTTTATTGTCCTCCTGCGGCTGGCTGCTCTCGGATTCCGTTGGCGCGGTCTCGCCATCGTTTTGCTGGGGCGCATCATCGGGGGCGGCATCGCTGGTTGTGATGTCTTCTTCGTCCCCATCATCCGGCAGGGTCAGCAAGCGTTCCACCGCCGCCGCCGCCAGCTTTTGAAACGCCGCCTGATTATCCCGCACCGCCGCCAGCGCCTCAATGCTGAGCTTCCCCCGCCGATGCAGCAGCCGCGCCCAATGGCGGACAAAGGTTTCCGCAGACGCCGGGACGGGCAATTCTGCCGCGTGCTCCGATAAGAGATAGCGCACCGCCAGCGGCAGGCCGGTCTGGTGATTATTAAACAAATCCGTATCACGAACGAGCTCGGTTTGCGCGGCGCGGCGCTTTGATAGATTCCCGGCAATCCCAGCAAAGGTCTCGCTGCCTAAGGCTTCCAGCCGCGCTTCTTCAAAGCCTTGCAAAATCGGCGCAGCCAGGTCGCTGGCGGGGCTGACTAGGCGCGGTTCATGATAGCGCAGCCGCAGCGCCAGCATATCCGCATCCGCCCGAAGCGCCGCATCCAGTGGGCGCACGGCGGCCGGCGCTGCAACCTGTAAAAACGCTGTTTTCCCGGTTAACCGTGAGGGGGCTGCGGTATAGACCACCTCAACCGCTGGCGCTTTACCCACCGCCCGCAAAGTTGCGGCAAGGGCGTGCTTCACCCGTTCAGCAGCAGCATCGGTTGTCATCGGTTAACCAACGACAAGCTCAACGCCAAAAACCCGCTGGTATTGTTCACGAATCGTTGCCTGCTCGGAAATATCCGCCCGGTTTAGGAACGAGACCACAAACGCATAGCCCACATCACCCAAAAGCGCGGCGTTCTCCGCCCATGACAGCACCGTGCGCGGCGACATCACAACGGATATATCACCATTAATAAACGCCTGCCGCGTTAAGCCTGCCAGCGTCACCATCTGCGACACGGTTTTATCCGCCACATTCCGCCCCTGCACCGCCAATTTGCCGGTCACAACCCGCACTTCCACTTCCGGCGCGACGTAATTCAAGGTTGCGATAATATTCCAGCGGTCTAATTGCCCTTGGTTTATCAATTGCGTGCCGTGATACAGCCCGCTGGTATCACCAAGCCCCACGGTGTTCGCCGTTGCAAACAGGCGAAACGCCGGATGCGGCGTAAGCACACGATTTTGGTCAAGCAAGGTCAATTTGCCGTCGGCCTCTAAAACCCGCTGAATAACAAACATGACATCCGCCCGCCCGGCGTCGTATTCATCCAGCACCAGCGCCACCGGGTTTTGCAGCGCATAGGGCAGCAAACCTTCTTGAAAGCGCGTTACCTGCTTCCCGTCTTCCAAAAGAATGGCATCCCGGCCAATCAAATCCACCCGGCTGATGTGGGCATCCAAATTAATGCGCAAACACGGCCAATTAAGCCGCGCCGCAACCTGTTCAATATGCGATGATTTTCCCGTGCCGTGGTATCCTTGCAACAACACCCTTCGGCCAAACATAAACCCGGCCAAAAGCGCTGTGGTTGTTTTCGGATCAAAAACATAGGCCGTGTCGATTGGCGGCACATGCTCATCGGCATCCTTAAAGCGCTTCACCGGAAACGGCACAGAAAAGCCAAACACTTCCGAACAGTTAACCGCTATATCCGGCACATTTTTCGATAAAAACGGCGACACAGCAGAGGCAAGACCACGAACAGACATTCAGCATCCTTATACGATTAAAGCTAATTTAATATATGGCGTCTAGCGGTTGAGAGGCAAGCCCACTCTACACTTTAACACCAAAAGCTCGACTCAGGACACATAAACAATGCATTTTCTTCGGCAAAATGTCACGGATTTGCCCATCAGCAAAAAACTGCGGCTGATTATTGTGGGCATCAGTTTTTTTGTGGCAACGGTTGTGGGCGTTGCCGTGATGACGGATGCAACGCGCAACACGAACATCGAAGTCATTAAATCGCTGACCAATTTGTCTGACATTATTGCCACACAAGCGGCGCGCTGGAATGATTCAACACAGCAAATCGATGAACTAAAAAAAGATTTTGCAATTCTTCAAAACAACAACCGCCTCCGCGCTGTGCTCTGGATACGCGCCAATAACACAACTGAAATACTGTATGGAACACCGCCTCTGCATTGGCAAACCAATGCTGCCCCAAACCCGCAGGAGGATTTTATAGAATTTAATGCTAATTTCATTGCGATTAAACGGACACTCTTTGACAAGAACATCTATCGGGGAACGTTGGTGTTTTATGCCGACACAGCCTATCTCGAGAGCGGAATACAGCGCACACTGTTGATTTTTATCACCCTGCTTATTGCCGCGCTACTGATGTCGTATGCGCTTGCGTTACGGCTTGAAAAAGTCATCACCGTTCCTATTATACGGCTTTCATCCGCTGTATCACTGATTTTGCGAACCAACCGCTACAGTCAACGCGTCGAGCGTACTAGTAACGACGAAGTGGGCGTACTTATTGGCGGTTTTAATGCCATGCTGGATCAAATCCAACAGCAAACAAGCGAAATTCATCAATCACGTATAGCTGCCGAAGATCTGGTACAACAACTATGGGAAGCAAAAGACAGCGCTGAAGAAGCGCATCTGGCAAAGACGCAATTTTTAGC
Organism: Alphaproteobacteria bacterium; assembly: GCA_021297975.1. Classification (GTDB taxonomy): domain Bacteria; phylum Pseudomonadota; class Alphaproteobacteria; order JAJTHO01; family JAJTHO01; genus JAJTHO01. The sequence goes on along the minus strand of JAJTHO010000180.1, from coordinate 4,530 downwards.
ACGGATGAGCCATGAAATCCGCACCCCCATTAATGGGGTTTTGGGTATGGTGGATTTATTGATGAACAGCGGCCTAAGCGCACAACAAAAACGCCTTGCCGGCATTGTGCGCAATTCCGGCCAGACATTATTGTATATCATCAATGATTTGCTGGATTTTGCAAAAATAGAAGCCAACAAAATTGAGCTGGAAAATATTCCTTATAATCTTACCGATGTTACAGAAGGCATTGTAGAGCTGGTTGCGCAAAGCGCTTACGGCAAAGGCATCAACATCGGCGTATGCATAGACAGTAATACGCCGCGTCTGCTTATGGGGGATCCCTTAAGACTGCGTCAAGTGCTAACCAATCTCCTTGGAAACGCGGTGAAATTTACCGAAGTGGGCGAAGTGGGCTTGTATATATCCGTTGAGGAGGATTCCGGGGCAACCGCACGCATCCGTTTTGATGTGCGTGATACCGGCATTGGGATACCGTTTGATGCGCAGCAAAAAATCTTCAACGCCTTTTCCCAGGCCGATGAGCAAACAACCCGCCGTTTTGGCGGTACGGGGCTGGGGTTATCCATTGCCTGGCAACTGGTTGCCTTGATGGGCGGGAAATTAACGGTTGAAAGCGTTGAAGGGCGCGGCTCAATTTTTAGCTTCTCATTATCGCAGTGGGTGCAGCCAGAAGACGCCACTGGGATTTTACAGACGCCCTCAATCCGCGCAGGAACACGAATTTTAATCATTGATAACAGCACCATCGGACAAAATAGCCTGCTATCTCGTCTCGATACAATGGATGCGATCATAACAACGGCGGAGACCGGGGAACAAGGATTGCAAAAAATTCGCTTCATGGCCGGGCGCAGTACGCCTTTTGATTTAATTATCCTCAATGCCCGTCTTCCCGATACAGACGCTGGAACATTCATCCGCTCGCTTACCGAGCAACCCACAAGCCCACCACGTCTGCTTTTACTCGCACCCGCTGCCGATTTCCAGGAATTGGAAAAACAGCTGAACACCGAGATTTTACACTCGCTAACCCTGCCCTTACAAAACGCCATCTTTCAAGAAACCCTCGAAAAAGTGCTACACGCGCCGCCAGAACCAAGCGGTTGGCTTCTTCTTAAAAATACAACGCAAGACTCAATTCCAACGCCAGCAAAAGTAGAGCGGGCAAGCACCACGCATCAACAAGAAAAAAGTCAGAAAAACACTGTAAATCAATACCGTATTCTAATTGCGGAAGATAATCCGGTAAACGCGGAAGTCGCGCGCGGTATGCTCGTCTCTTTCGGGTATACCGTTGATTGTGTGGCGAATGGCCGCCTGGCTGTTGAAGCCTTGGAAAAAACTGCATACGATTTAGTATTGATGGACGGGCAAATGCCGGAAATGGACGGCTTAGAGGCAACCCGCCTTATTCGCGAGCGTGAGTACGCCTTAGAACAACAAACCGGCACTGTACATCATGTGCCGATTATCGCCGCAACGGCCAATATAATTGCCGGCGCGCGCGAGAATTTTCTTGCTGCCGGTATGAATGATTTTATTGCCAAGCCGTTTTCACGCGAAGATTTAGCTGCGATGGTTAAGCAATGGATAGGGTCACTTCACATTAAAATAAACCTTGATAATACTGATTTTAAATCATTAACAGATAAAAGCAAAACCGCATCAGATAACGATGCGGCGCCATTTGATTACAAGGCCATTGATGCGATTCTCGCACTAAATGGGGATATGGATTCCCCTTCCGGAAAGGAATTTCTTAAGGTTATTGTGGCATTGTATTTTTCAGAAATGGAACAATCATTACTTAATTTGGCTGATGCTGTCGCGGCGGATGACGCGGACACGGTGCGCTATATTGCCCATAAAATAAAATCCAGCTCTGCCAATATTGGCGCCGTGCGATTGTCAGATTACGCCCGCACGCTTGAGGCGAATCCAGAAACGGCCACGGAAATTATGCCCCGCGTTAGGGACGATTACATCGAGACGAAAAAAATTCTTCAGGAAGTGAGCGGCGATTAGAGATGGGCGGGCTGCAAAACAAACCAACGATTTTAATTGCCGAAGACGACATGATGTCACGCGTGCTGATGAAAAAATCCCTTGCCAATGCGGGGTTTAACGTCATTGAAACCGAAGACGGCGCACAGGCCATTGATGCCATGCGGCGCAGCCCGGCGGATATTGTGCTGCTGGATGTGATGATGCCGGTGTGTGATGGTTTTCAAGCCTGCACAGAAATTCGCAAATTACCGAAATGCGACCAGATACCGATTCTCATGGTAACAGGCCTTGATGATATTGATTCTATTGCTAAAGCCTATGATGCCGGCGCGACAGATTTTATCACCAAGCCCATCAATTGGCTTGTGCTCAGCCAGCGCGTACGCTATATTTTACGCGCCAGTAAAGCACTTGAAGAAGTCCGTCAGGGTGAAGCCCGCCTTGCCGCCGCACAGCGCCTCGCCCGGCTGGGCGATTGGGTCTATGATCCCAGCCGCGAAACGTTCTCGCTCTCTGCCGATGCGGCGCGCATCATTGGCGTTGGCGATACGCCGCAGCAGTTAACCCTGAATGCCTACCTCAATTTTGTTCAGACCGAAGACCGCAGCATCGTTTCTGATTTATTGCACCGGGCAGTGAGCGCCTTTCAACTTTTGGAAATTGATCATGGCCTGCGCCTGCCGGGGAATATCGAACGCGCCGTCCATCTTCAGGCACAGGCCGAACCGGATGGAATTATTAGCGGTATTATTCAAGATATTACCGACCGTAAAAAATACGAAGAAGTCCTCCGCATTACCCAATTCTCTATTGACCGCGCCGGGGACGGCGTTATCTGGACAGATTTTGATGGTAATATTCTTTATTTAAATGACGCCGTGGGCGCGATGCATGGCTACACCGATAAAGAAGAATTATTATTAAAGAAAATCTACCACTTGCGCAGCAGCTACACCCTGCAACAATGGCATGAACACTGGGGCGAGCTAAAAAAAGGCCACAGCCTTGTTACAGAAGTAGAACATACCCGCAAGGATGGCTCAACGGTTGTTGTCGAGATTTCCGAAAACTTCCTGCCCTATAAAGGCAAAGAGTTTAACTGCGCTTTCATTCGCGATATTACCGTGCGTAAACAAGCAGAAGCCGATTTGCTGGCCGCAAAGGAACAGGCAGAGATAGCCTCGCGCTCAAAATCGGAATTTTTAGCCAACATGAGCCATGAGCTGCGCACGCCGCTCAATGCCATCATCGGCTTTGCACGCATCATTGCTGATCAGATGTTCGGCGCGGTGGGCAATGAAAAATACTCTGAGTATTCCCGTGATATTGTGGATTCAGGAACGCATTTATTAAATGTTATCAATGATATTTTGGATTTATCAAAAATCGAATCGGGCAAATATGAACTTAACGACAGCGAATTCGATTTCCGCAAAGTCGCTGAATCCAGCTTGCGCATTATCGGTGAGCGCGCCCGCGATGCGAAATTAGAGCTGAGCAGCGATATAAGCGTCGACATACCCTATGTCTTTGGTGATGAACGTATTTTCAAGCAAGTTCTTCTAAATCTGCTCTCCAACGCCGTAAAATTCACCCCCGAAGGTGGCCGCGTGTCGCTCAACGCCGCGATGACACCTGCGGGCGATATCGAAGTCCGCGTGAAGGACAGCGGCATTGGGATGCACCCAGAGGATATCAGCAAAGCCCTAGCCCCGTTTGTACAAGTTGATACCGGCCTTGCCCGTAAACATCAGGGAACCGGGCTTGGCCTGCCGCTCTCAAAAACGTTTGTTGAGCTTCATGGCGGCTCGTTTGCAATCGACACCGCCCCCGGCGCGGGCACAACGGTAATCTTCACCATTGCGCAAGATAGGCTTCTGCGTCTTTAAAATCTAAAGCGTCTGCTCGCCGCGATAGCAGGCCACAACGCCGGTGCGGCTTATCTCTGCAAGACCCAGCGGCTGCATCAATTCAACAAACGCCGTGATTTTATCCGGCGAGCCGGTCAGCTCAAACACAAACGAGGTCACGGTTGAATCCACCACCCGGGCGCGAAAAATATCGGCAATCCGCATCGCCTCAACCCGGCTTTCGCCGCGCCCGACAACCTTAATCAAGGCCAGCTCACGCTCTACGTGCGCCGCTGTGGTTGTTAAATCCACACAGGTGTGCACCGGCACAAGACGGCTCAGCAGCGCCTTAATCTGATCAATAACCTGCTGACTGCCGCTGGTCACAACCGTAATGCGCGAAAGATGCGCCGCGTTGTTAACCTCTGCCACCGTAAGGCTTTCAATGTTATAGCCCCGCGCTGAAAAAAGCCCAATAACCCGCGCCAGCGCCCCCGGCTCGTTATCAACCAGAAGAGCTAAAGTGTGGCGTTGCGGTGTAACCGTAATAACAGCAGACATAAAAAATTACGCTACAGCCTTGTATTCAACATGTTCTGCTGCCAGCGCCTTTTGATAGCTGGGGCGGGCAATCACGCTGCGTATCAACCGCTCTACGTTGCTGCCCAG